>DAOWHQ010000157.1:0-2216 GCA_030641355.1 Alphaproteobacteria bacterium | reverse complement strand
GCCACCCCGGCGAGGGCGATAAAGCCCACGGCAACGGCGATCGACAGGTGGAAGTCCAGCATGAACAGCAGCCATATACCCCCACTTAGGGCTAGCGGCAGGCTGATCAGGATAATCGCCACATCACTCATGCGCCGAAACGCCAGATACAGGATGAACACGATCAGCATCAGGGTGACCGGCACGATCAGGACAAGACGCTCTTTTGCCCGTTCCATATATTCATATTGCCCCGACCAGCTAAGGGAGTAGCCGGTGGGCAGGGCCATTGCCTTATCCACCACGGCCTGTGCGCGTGTAATATAGGAACCAATGTCCCCATCGGCCGTATCCACAAAAATCCAGCCATTGAGCTGTGCATTTTCACTGCGTATCATTCCGGGGCCGTCGATAACCTTGATATGGGTAATGTCACCAAGACGAATATGCGCCCCGATTTTGGTTACCACGGGAATATTACTTAACCGTTCCGGGCTGTCCCGTTCATCACGGGGAAAGCGCAGGTTGATGGGGTATCGTTCTCGACCCTCAATGGTCTCTGAAATATTCATGCCCCCAACGGCAGACCGGATGATATCCTGAATATCGGATACATTCATGCCGTAACGGGCGGCGGCGAGACGATCTATTTCAATATCAATATAGCGTCCGCCCACAACCCGTTCTGAATAGACCGATGTGGTGCCGGAAACTGTTTGGAGGATTTTCTCCAACTGCTGTCCCAACTCAGAAATTCGGGTGAGATCTGGTCCGGAAATTTTCAATCCTATGGGCGTTTTGATGCCTGTCGCCAGCATATCGATGCGCGCCTTGATGGGTAAAACCCAAGCATTAGTGATGCCGGGAATATTGACCGCCTTGTCCAGTTCATCGCGTATTTTATCAAGTGTCATACCCTCTCGCCATTCAGATCGCGGCTTCAGTCGCACCACGGTTTCTATCATGGTCAGCGGGGCAGGGTCGGTTGCGGTGTCGGCACGCCCCGCCTTGCCGAAAGTGGACAGGACTTCTGGTACTGTCATAATCATGCGATCCGATATTTGTAGTAATTGGCGGGCCTTGCCGATGGAAATTCCGGGGAAGCTGTTGGGCATATATAGAAAATCCCCTTCGGCAAGAGGCGGCATGAATTCACTGCCCAGTTGCCGCGCCGGATAAACAGCGGACAGGGCAACACCCAAGCATAACAGGATAGCAATCTTGGGGAATTTCAGGGTCATATTCAGCACAGGCTTGTAAAGCCGGATCAAAAACCTGTTCAGCGGATTTTTATGTTCCGGCCTGATGTTGCCGCGTATCAGGTAGCCCATTAAAACCGGCACCAAGGTAATAGACAACATAGCCGCCGCAGCCATGGCATAGGTCTTGGTAAAGGCCAGCGGTTTGAACAGGCGCCCTTCCTGTGCTTCTAATGCGAAAACCGGCATGAAACTGACCGTGATGATCAGAAGGGAATAGAATAATACCGGGCCGATTTCGCGGGTGGATTCGCTGACGATTTTCCACCTGTTCTCCGCCGTGATAACGGTTTTTTCAAGTTTCTTATGGAAGGATTCGATCATAACAATCGCCGCATCGACCATGGCCCCGATGGCGATGGCGATACCACCCAGCGACATGATGTTGGCATTTATGCCCTGTAAACTCATGATGATATAGGCGCATAAAATCCCAAGGGGCAGGGACAGGGCTATCACCAAAGAAGATGACAGATGTAACAAGAATATGGCACAAACTATTGAAACTACAAGGAATTCCTCGATCAACTTTGTGCTTAGGCTTTCTATGGCTCGGCTGATCAGGCTGGAGCGGTCATAAACCTCAACCACTTCCACACCTTCGGGCAGGCTTTTCTTCAATATTTCCAGCTTTGCCTTCACTTTACTGATGACCGCCATGGCATTGCCGCCGAAACGCATGACGATGATGCCGCCTACGGCTTCCCCTTCACCATTCAAGTCAGTGACCCCGCGCCGCATTTGCGGGCCGTAAGAAACGGTGGCGATATTGCGTACCAGAAGCGGTGTACCCTGCGCCCCCGTTCGCACCGGAATATTCCGAATGTCATCAAGGCTTTTGACATAACCGCGCACCCGAACCATATATTCCGCTTCAGCCATCTCGATGACGCTACCGCCCACTTCCATATTGCCGCGTTTAATGGCCTCGCGGACTTCGGAAAATGTCAGGTTAAACTGATGCAGTTTCAGGGGATC
>DAOWHQ010000101.1:0-23417 GCA_030641355.1 Alphaproteobacteria bacterium | reverse complement strand
TTTTACCTTGTTTAATCATATTGATATTCATATTTCTTAACCTTTCTATACGTTGTGTCAGTGTCTTTCTGGAATTGAAAATACCGGCCGCCAGTGGCGTTAGCTGTGACTGGAGCATTTTCTCCGCGCTGGACAGCAGCGACCGGGTATATTGCTGCACGCCGCCCGTCGTTATTACCGCTCTTTCATCACAGGCCATCTCACGGGCTTCATTGAGATTTTCCACGATCCGATGAAGGACCGGGTTCCACCAGAAGACCGTGGATAATATTTTCTGCAAAACCATAATCCGCACATCATTGCGGTGGATATGGCCATATTCATGCGCCAGTATGTTGAAAAAATCTGCCGGGGTCAGCTGCGCGGTTATATGTGCTGGCAACAGAATTAGCTGCCGCCGGAAGCCGGTTACCATGGGGCTGGTAATTTGATCCGAGCAATATACTGGTATTTTACGGTCAAGCAGACGGGCGAACCGGGCCATGTGGCGCGGCAGGGGCCGAACGGCCTTAATTATAGTGGCGGTATGAAATGCCGATCTGCCAAAGCGGATAAGCTGAACCATGGCACCCGCGAGCCAGATCATACAGCCCCAGTAATATAACGGCATAAGGACCATTTCCTTGCCCGACCCCACTAGGCTCGCGGATTCAGAAATAAAAATTTCCCCCAAAATCCCCGTTACCATCTCACCCTCGGCCAAAACTGGGAAAAAGACCATGAACGGCATCAGAGCCGCCATGATAAAAGCCGCAAACCAGAGCCAGGAACGCAACTCGCTCGTCATCTCCGGAGCGGCCTTTATGAGCAAAATAACGATTGTGAGGCAAAAAACGGACTGCCAAACATGCTGCGCGGCGATCATAACCATGCTATCAAATATTACCTGTCCCATGGTCACGTCCCCTCATCCGTATCATCAACAGCTTTTTTCAAGGCGCTTAATTCTGCAAGATCCATATGGTTTTCTGTCATCAGATGTTGGGCCAAAATTTCCGGCGAGCCATTAAAGAGCTGATCAATTAATTTGGACAAGGCCGATTTGCGCGCCTCTGTCTGATTGACAATCGCATGATAAATAAAGGCCTTGCCCTGCTTGCGGTACTGGACATAGCCCTTATCCTTGAGGATTTTGAACATGGTGAGAACTGTAGTGTAGGCAACCGGGCCTTCCGTCGAGAGAATATCCGTTGCCTCCCGTACAGATATTTCTTTTTTGCGCCACAGAATATTCATAATGCGCTGTTCAAATTCAGTCAGGGTGGTTGATTTTTTACGGGTCATTATATCTCCTACTAAATATTTAGTATTTAATTTACCCTAGGCGCGCACTGCATATCTGTCAACTAATAAATTAGTAGTTAGCGGTAATAATTAATTATAGGTATAAATACCCTTGTTTATAGGTATCAAATGTTAATAATTTAGTTTAACAACGCGTAAAATCTAGTTAAATAAATAATATTTGCCTATCAATCACTATAATACTATAATTACACCAGATAAAGAAATAAGCCCTCTTTATCTGCGATTGTATATCATGACAGGATATACAGGGTTATTTGTTTATGCGATTTACAGATGACCCACAATCGAAACCCTCCTTGCGACTTGGCGCCTCTTCATATTTATGGAGAGCGCCATTTTTTTCTTGAAACATGCGGCGCAGACCTTTAGAGCAAGTTACTCTAAGGAATATTGAACTCGGAATAAATATTGGACAGAATAATGGCAACTTATAAAATCACCCTGAAAGCTGACCTTAAACGCGGGTCTTTCTATTGGGTCACCACGGTTACCGCCGACAGTGAGGAAGAGGCCACAGTTTCCGCTGAGCATCTTTTCATGGCAGAGATGGAAACCGCTCAGGACTGGACTTTTTCCGATAGCGATATTGAGATCGTATAATCATCTAATTTTTGCTTGGTGACCAGCCGTCCGACCAGAGCGCGGCGGGCAATATTTCCGGCTCCTGCCCATTGGCATGAAACCACGAATCCACAGCATAATGCCCCTGCCGGTTTTTAATTTCGTGAATGGTTGCGGTATTATGGGGCCATCTGTCAAAATAATTGCCCCTGCGCAATGTCGCCCCCAAGCTATGATGACGCATTAACCCGGCTTTTCGTAATAGATAAAGATAGGTCGTTGAGTTAAACGCCTCATCAACACAGTCCATCTGATCGTGAGTGGCAAAATTGATAATCTGCGCCCCCGCCTTATCTCTATCCGTTCCCGTCTTTGCTCCGATGAACTGCTCAAACAGACCAATGGCTTTTTTAATGGCTCTACGCTCCTGTGCCGCGTCTTGTTGTGGCGCGGCAAAGATATCCACAATCTGCTGCCATTCACCTTGGGTAAGTCCCGTCTTCAGGTAATATCGGCAATCATAGCCCTTGCAGATTCCAAAATTATCACGGGTAATGAGGTCGGTATGATGTTGCTTAAGATGTTGCGTGGCCGGGCTGGCGACACATGATGCTATCATCAATGCCAAAAATAATATCGCCGCTATTCTCATCTTCAGCCCTCTAGCGATAATAAATGGACGAGATATTGCACCGTAACCCGTTCCTGCCATGGAACTTTATGGCCCTTGGCATGGAATCCCACATGACCGCCGTCATCGGCAATCAAAAGACTGATAGACCCACCCTCAGGCCAGTCCCGCCCCCGATAATCCTCTACCGGAATCCAAGGGTCATTCTGAGCATGAATAAGCAGGGTCGGCACCGCGATATGATCGACAAAACCCTGTGCGGAATTAAGGCGGTAATATTCATCGGCCCCCGATATACCGTTGGCCGGAGCAGTAACCATATCATCAAATTCAAACAGAGACTTTGCCGCTTGTGCCTTATTGAGCAGGCTCTTATCATGATGCTCTTTCATGTCTTTCATATAGTTTTTCATGCCAAGCAAAAGATAGTTATGATACACCCTGTTTCGCGAGGACATGATACGAAGCTGCACCGATTTCAGATTAAGCGGCGCACTCACCGAGATCGCCGCCCTGACCCCTGCATCCGCACCCCGCTCACCCAGATATTTCAACATCATATTACCGCCAAGGGAAATACCGTAAAGCACAATGCCCGCACCATAATTGCGGGTGGAAAGTTGCTTAACAACCTTCGACAGATCCTCGCTCATGCCGCCATGATAGGGGCCGACACTGGTCTTGGCCGACGGCCCGGCCCCGCGCAGGTTAAGCCTTAGAACCGGAAAACCCTGTGTTGCGAAATAGGCCGCCGCCGAGATAACATTGGGTGACAATTCGCAACCGGCCATGCCATGAATGATGATGATCAGCGGGCGGCTGTGGGACTTGGTCGATGGGTGATATGCGGCGGAAAGGCTCTTGCCCTCGCCCATATCGAAACTGACCCGCTCAAAATCTGTGTCGAGTGGGGACGTGGGGCCTAAAATACTATTACGCATGGTTTGCAAATCACCGCCGCGCCATTTCAAACCCACATTGAAGTCTGGAATTTCAAGGCCGGGAACAGGGCGCCCAAGCTGTTGAAACCCCCGTTTATTTTTTCTCGCGCCCATCCTCACCGCTCATTGTATGGTCATAGGTGATCCAGCCGGTCTTTTTGCCGAATTGATCATAAAAATTCTGGGCGCCATGATTATGTTCGGCAGTCATCCAGCGGATCACGGAACAATCCTGAACCTTGGCGATATTCTCCAGACGGTCAAGCAAAGCCTTGCCGACCCCCATGCGCCGCACGGAAGGACAGACAAAGATATCATCCAGAAAAATACCTACCTCTCCGGCCAGCGGGCGAAGGAAACGCCGATAATGAATAATCCCCCGTGGCTCACCATCAACCAGCGCCGCGATGCCGCGCAGTTCGGTCTCATGACCGTCAAGCCATGTCCAGGCAGTTTCCAACTGCTGCCGTGTCAGTGGCACTTCATAAAATTCTGCATAGGCTTTATACAAACCAGCCCATTTTTCGAACCCTATTTGCCGAGTTTCAACAACCTCTATCATCAGTTCCCTATATTTTTATGTGGTTTTTTTTGAACAGTATATCGTAAAAAAGCCGCACCTCAAGTTATTGAGGACGGCTTTTTAGAATTTTATAACGAAACGTAGTTAAATAACGCCGTCGCGTTCCATACGTTTGCGATCAAGTTTACGCGCACGTCTGACAGCTGCGGCTGATTCACGAGCTCTCTTTTCAGAAGGCTTTTCGAAGAATCGGCGCATCTTCATTTCACGATACACGCCTTCACGCTGCAATTTTTTCTTTAGCGCACGAAGAGCTTGGTCTACGTTATTGTCGCGGACAGAAACCTGCATTGGTCTGTCACACTCCTTTCTAGTTTGTAAATGTTAAAACAAGTCCCAAAAACCTTAACAAGACTCTTGAGAGCAGTGACTTCTAGCAAAAGAATAGCCCCATGTGAAGTATTTTATAGAAATAATACTAATAACAGGTAAAATAACAGGCACTTAATGCTAATTTGAGGCCGAAATGACATCACCAAAAACAGATATCCCCGATCAACTGCGCGAGCCGCTACTCGAAGCGGCCCTGCCTCATGTGCCTTTCGATGGCTGGTCAGACAAGATATTAACCACCGCTTCTCAGGATTTAGACCTTGACTCCGGCCTTGCAAAGCTAGCCTTTCCGGGCGGTGTCAGCGATATGATCGACCTGCTCAGCATCCGGCAAGATAAAAAAATGGTTGAGGCCTGCACAGATGATATTTTGAAAACTCTGAAAATCCGGGAAAAAATTACATATCTTGTGCGCTCCCGCATCGAAGCCGAACAGGATATCCGCGAAGCTGCCCGCAGTGCGGTGACATATCTCGCCCTGCCCATTAACAGTGCGCTTGGCCTGAAGATTCTCTACCGGACGGTGGATTTGATGTGGAAAACCATCCATGATTCGTCCACGGATTTTAATTTTTACACCAAGCGCCTGACCCTGTCGGCGGTTTACAGCTCAACCTTCCTCTATTGGCTCAATGACGAAAGCGAAGACTATCAGGAAACATGGGACTTTCTAGACCGGCGCATCACCAACGTCATGCAGTTTGAAAAAACCAAGGCCAAAATCAGGGAGATGACCACCAAAATTCCTGACTTCTGGAATAATATAAGCAGTTTAAGATACCCGCCTTCTAGCTGACCGTGGGCAGTATGCGGGTAACATGACCCATTTTTCGGCCCGGTCGGGCGTGTTTCTTGCCGTAATGATGAAAATTGGCATCAGGGTCTTTCATATATAAATCCATATCCAGAATATCATCCCCGATCAGGTTTTTCATCTCCGCCCGCCCATATAGCTTGGTATCACCAAGAGGAAGACCACAGATAGCGCGGATATGCTGCTCAAACTGGCTGGTAGGGCAGGCTTCAATGGACCAGTGGCCGCTGTTGTGTACCCGCGGGGCAATTTCATTGACCCGAAAAACAGGTTCCGTCGAGGAGACAAAAAATTCCACCGCCAGAACCCCGACATATTCAAGCTCCGCCACAATATGACAGGCGATATCAACCGCCTTGGCCCGCAAATCCGGCGCAATACGGGCGGGTGCTATGGACAGGTCAAGGATATGGTTCTTGTGGATATTTTCCGCAGGATCAAAACATTTAATCTCACCGTCCTGCCCCCGCGCCGCCAGAACGGATATTTCCATATCAAAGGGGATGAACCCCTCAATAATCACATCACTGGAATTCAGCTTTGCCCAGGCACCTGGTAATTCTTGCTCAGATTTAACGATCGCCTGCCCCTTGCCATCATAACCAAAACGGCGGGTTTTCATGACGGCGGGATAATTTATTTCTTTTAAAGCCTGTGCCGCCTCATCTTCTGTGGCTACTGCGGCGTAAGGCGCGGTGTCTATGCCGATTTTATTGAGAAAGTCTTTCTCATGCAATCGGTCTTGTGATACCCGCAACACCTCCGCGCTGGGGAATACCGGCACATACTGACGCAGAATTTCGACGCTCTCCACCGGAATATTCTCAAACTCGTAAGTGACTACATCAACCGCTTTGGCAAATTTTATCAGGGCCGCTTCATCGGTATAGCTATCGCGGCTCAGGCGGTCTGTGACCTGTTCCGCAGGATTTTTTTCGTCTGGACAATAAATATGGGTGTGATAGCCGATCTGCGCCGCCGACATGGCAAGCATACGTCCCAGCTGCCCGCCGCCGAGAATACCAATGACTGATCCGGGTTCCAATTTTACCATTATTAATCTGTAGGTTCGAGCGCGACTGAATCCGTCTGGGCCGTGCGCCATGCTGCCAAATTTTCCGCAACCTGCTCATCCAACAGCGCAATGATTGAAGCCGCCATCAGGCCGGCATTTTTAGCCCCGGCCTTGCCAATGGCAAGGGTTCCCACCGGCACGCCGCCCGGCATCTGCACAATAGACAAAAGACTATCCATGCCTTTCAGGGCTTTGCTTTCCACAGGAACGCCCAGAACAGGAAGCGCTGTCATCGAAGCGGCCATGCCCGGCAGGTGAGCCGCACCGCCCGCGCCAGCAATAATCACTTTCAACCCTCTGGCCGCAGCCGTTTCAGCATATTCCACCAGCCGTTTCGGCGTCCGGTGCGCAGAGACAATTTTCGCCTCATAAGATATGCCAAGCTGTTCCAGAACTTCTGTTGTATGCGTCATGATATGCCAGTCGGACTGGCTGCCCATAATCACACCGACAACTGGTTTATTCTCGCTCATTATTTTATTTCCACAATAGAACCAAAGACATCAGAGAAAGTGGCGAATTATAACGATCCTTTGCCTGAGTGCAAGCTTTCCATCACAGGCTAAAATCAAATATTAATGCTTTGTGGATAATATATTAAATTATGTTATCATGTTTACAAACTGAAATTAATAAAGGCATATCAGGTTTCACGTAATGAGAGTACCAACAACCGGCCCAACGAGGCGAGCCGAACCCCTTAGACGCAAAACCGTCAGCGGGGTTGGGGGTTCAACAAAAGCTGCACCCATAAATGGTGCCCGCAACATTAATGATACCGCCAACATCATGGGCATACCTGCGCATGAAGTAACTGAAAAGGTTCGTACCGCAATCATGGCATTGATGTCCGAAGTGGACAGTATGCGAAAAGATCTTGAGCTTGCCCACCGTAAAATATCCGAACTTGAGAAGCTGGCCGATCAGGACAGTCTTCTGGCCATAGCTAACCGGCGCGCGTTCGTGCGCGAAATGACCCGGATGATTTCCTATTCCCAGCGTTATGGTATTAACAGCTCGCTGATTTATCTGGACATGAATGACCTGAAGAAAATCAATGATACCCTTGGCCATAAGGCGGGTGATGCCGCGCTGTCCCATTTAGCCAATGTAATTGTGGGAAATTTGCGCGATTCCGATATTGTAGGCAGGCTTGGCGGCGATGAATTTGGCATCATCCTGCCCAAAGCGAATGAAAAAATTGCCAACGTAAAGGCACAGTCTCTGGTCGATGCTATCGCCAAAACCCCTATGGACTGGCAGGGTAAAAAAATCACTCTGAAGGTTGCTTTTGGTATTCATCCGCTGATGGGGCATGAAAGCGCCGATCAGGCGCTGGATAAGGCCGATCAAAATATGTATGCCCATAAAAAAGAGCTGAAAAAAGAATAAATCTAATCAGGCTATTATATCGGGGAGAATATCATTCTCCATGCGGGAGATTTTATCACGAAGATAAAGTTTCTGTTTTTTGAGCCGTTGAATCTGAATAACGTCTGACTTACCGCTATCAATCAATGCGTCAATGGCCATGTCAAGATCCCTGTGCTGTACAATCAGTTGCTGTATTTTCTCAGCAAGTTCACTATCATCCATTATCATATTACTAATTCAACCACCCCTAAGTTAGTGCCACACTATTCAAAATAAGAATAACATATTTCAGACGGTTTGACCTTAACATTCTTCAGATTTCCATCGGCGCATCTTTGGGATTTCAATATCAAACAAATCAAGCAGCCGTCCCAATGTATGGTCAATCATATCCTCAATGCTCTCGGGCCGCACATACATGGCGGGAACCGGAGGAGCAATGATGGCCCCCATCTCGGACAGGGCAGTCATAGTTCGAAGATGACCGGTATGAAGCGGCGTTTCCCGAACCATCAGCACCAGCTTGCGCCGTTCCTTCAGAACCACATCGGCGGCACGGGTCAGCAGCGTGGATGTGACCCCGGTGGCAATTTCCGACATGGAACGAATCGAACAGGGGACAATCATCATGCCAAGGGTTTTGACCGATCCGCTGGCAATAGCGGCCCCAATATCATCTGCGGCATGAACATGATCCGCCAAAGCCTGTACCTGCGACAGCTTCATATCCATTTCATAGCCCAGCGTTACCTTGGCTGACCGCGATATGACCAGATGGGTTTCCACATCCGTCGGACGGAGTAGTTCCAAAAGGCGCACGCCATAACAGATTCCAGAAGCCCCGGATATTCCGATGATGATTTTATTTTTCTTTGCGGCCATGAAAATGAATTCCTTGAAATTTCAGAACGTCTTACGAAATATTAATTCATTTACTGAAATAATATTGCTTATTATGCCAAATATTAATTATGAATCATAGATTTTCGTGACAAATCCCGTGTTTTATGCTCTAATATTTTGGCTAAATCCTTCAAAACAGGAGAACCAAATATGCATTTAGAATCTCATCTTGCTACACTTTCAGAAAAACACCAAAAACTAGATAGTATTATTCACAAAGAGGAACACCGACCCTCCCCTAATAGTGTTATGCTCAACGGGCTAAAAAAAGAAAAACTGAAAATTAAAGACGAGATGGAACGATATAGACGACCGGAAGAATAACCCCCATAACAAAAGGCCCCCAAGCGAGGGCCTTTTTATTTGACATTTTCACATAAAATTAGCGATTTATTCAGTTGCGACTTCTGCTGCTTCCGTGTCTGCGGCTTCCACTACCGGAGCCTCTTCTTCACTTTCCACAACCGGCGGCGCGGATTTTATCACCGCCGCATCCAATTCACCCTGCTTGCAAAGACCCAGCAATACCGGATCAACAGCCTTGATTTCGCTCATATTCCAGTGGCTACGTTCCCGAATGGCTAAAATAGTCGGTTTCGTAGTCCCCACCAGACGGCATATCTGTGGGTTGGTAAGTTCAGGATGATATTTCAGCAACCATGCAATGGCGTCCGGTTTATCCTGTCGTTTAGATACGGGCGTATAGCGTGCGCCACCAGAACGGGTCTTGGCCGGAATTTCATCCACTATCAATTTCAGGCTGCGGGAGCTGTCATCCTGACATTTCTCAATGTCAAGCCAAGTCAGCTGACCGTTTACAATCGGGTCCAGTCCCACAATATTCTGGGCAACCTGCTCATCGGCAATGCCCTGCACTTCCAATTCATGCAGGCTACAAAATTCACCAATCTGCCGAAACGACAGGCTTGTGTTGTCAACCAACCATACGGCTGTCGCCATTGGCATCAAAGGCTGTGTCATTTAACCTCCTACGGGATATTATCCGCTTTGCTTAATCATCCAAGATAACTTCGGCGTAACATAAAGGAATTCGCTCAATAGGGCAAAGCTTTATACACGCCAAAAATGTCATATTTGTTTCTAGGCAAAAGGGCAAGTAAAAAAGATGATCTCGTCAGTAACGGCGAACACATAAATGTGACTTAATTCCGTACAAGAACATATATTATGTGAGTGAGTTTGCGGACATTACCCTGTATGATAGCTTTTTCCAATTTCCAACAACGGGTCAGACAGCATGAAAAATATTATCTCACTCATCCTCAGTATGTTATTATTTTCAATGGTTTATGGCACGGTTTATGCCGCTGATACGCTCAGTGGTAATGATATTCAGCATTTTATCAATGCCTTCAGGCCCGTACAGGAACTTGGGGGAAAGTACGACTTTAATGACGAGGAAGAACCCGCTGAAGATATCAACCCAGAAGATTTTACACCCATGACATATGTTCTTGAACTAATGAAAAATCATGAATCCTACGATGAATTCACGGATATCATATTATCCGCCGGCTTTTCTTCGCCGCAAGAATGGGCAGAAGTAGGGGACAGGGTCATGAATGCCTATACCGCGATCAGAATAATCGAGGAAATGACCCCAAAAAAAATACAGGAAATGCTAAAAAACATTGAAGAAGTCAAGAAAAACGAATATTTATCTCCAGAGATAAAAAAACAACTGCTGGAAAGTCTGACCCAGATGGTGACGATATCAGAGAATCTTACTGAGGGCGAGATAGCCGATCAGGAAGCCCTGAGCCCCTATCTCGACAGACTAGAACTATTATTTAAGGAAAAATAATGAACAGAACAGAAATTATGCGTCTGCGTAAATATCTGAATGATAAATTCGATACAAGTGAATTTCAGCTAAAAGGTGGCAACCAAAAAGACGGCAGCATGGAATTACACTTTGATGGTGAATTTCTTGGCGTCATCTATCGGGATGAAGAAGAAGGAGAAATATCCTACGCCCTCAATATTGCCATTCTGGAAGAAGACCTTCCCGCCGCATCCGACGCCTCATTGATCTAGCTCCGCCCTTGCCAGCCGGATAATTCGGTAACTTGCCGTCACACATAGCGTGGCCATGATGGTAGCGACCAGAAAATCCGGCCAGCCAGCCCCCGTAGCAAAAACCCCCGATGCCGCCACAATGATCGCAAGGTTGCCAATGGCGTCATTGCGTGAGCAAAGCCAGACCGACTGCATATTGCTGTCACCAACCCGGTAACGATAAAGCAGGACGGCGCTGAATAGATTGGCGAGAAAAGCGATAATCCCCATGACACCCATTATTTCAAAAGACGGGATTTTATCATGGAAAAGATAATATAGCATCTGTCCGTAGACCCAAAGGCCCAGCAGACCAAGACTGAGCCCCTTGAACATGGCAACCTTTGCCCGAACTTTCAGAGAATAGCCCATGGCCATCAGCGTTATGGCATAGGTCACTGTATCGCCGAGAAAATCCAGGGCATCGGCCTGTAATGATACGGAGCCTGCAAAAAAGGCGCTGCTGAATTCAGCAACAAACATTATCCCGTTAATGATCAAAACCAGCCACAACACCCGACGGAAAGATTTCACCTGTAAGGCCGTCTGGTCAATATTATCGTGATCACAGCAGCTGGACATAAGTATATGTTGGCTTTCAATGTTAGACTGTTGGTATATAAATAATTTATACAGGCAAACCTTTAATCAATCATTCAAATATTTGAATAATATCGATTTTTTCTAGGACATTTCTAACCGCTTTATGTAAAGTCCGATTCATGAATAAATTATATCATTATTGGTTTTCACCCGCCTCCAGAGCAATCCGTATTGCGATGGTGGAAAAAGATATTGAATTTGATATGGCCCTTGAACTGCCATGGGCCAGACGGCATGATTTTCTCGCCCTGAACCCGGCGGGAACGGTCCCGGTTATGGTTCAGGACTATGGGTTAGTCCTGTCGGGCGGTTATGCCATCCGTGAATATCTGGAGGAAAGTTCGCCCGATGTGCCATTGCTGGGCAAAACTGCCGCCGAACGTGGGGAAATCCGCCGGCTTATCGACTGGTTCGAGGTCAAATTTAACGAAGAAGTTACCGCGCTGTTGATTACGGAAAAAGTCATGAAACGCTTTCTCAAACTTGGCGTACCCGAAGCCAATAATATTCGTTGTGCCGCCATGAACATCAAGCAGCATTTAAAATATATCGAATATCTGGCAGAGCGGCGTAACTGGCTCGGCGGGGATAATATATCCTATGCCGATATTACGGCGGCGGCCCATCTGTCCTGCATTGATTATCTGGGCGATGTTCCGTGGGAAAACTTTGAGGGTGCGAAAGACTGGTATGCCCGCATCAAATCACGGCCCTCTTTTCGGCCTTTACTCAAAGACCTGATCGCCGGGCTGCCGCCCGTACCCCATTATAAGAACCTCGATTTCTGATCATGTCGAACCCGCGGGACGTCAAAGAGCATATCATCCGGGCGGCACAGACTGCGGGCTTTGATCTGATCCGAATCACAGACCCCGGCGGTCTTGAACCAAATGCAGATCATTTCCGTGAATTTCTTGATCTTGACCGACATGGCGACATGGCTTGGATGAAGGAAAAGGCCGACAGACGCTCAGACCCCCGCACCCTGTGGCCGGAGGTAAAAAGCATTATCCTGCTCGCCATGAATTACGGCCCGGATCAAGACCCGCTTGAAAACCTTAAATTAAAAGACAGGGGTAATATATCGGTCTATGCCCGCGGCAAAGACTATCATGACGTGGTTAAAAAGAAGCTGAAACAGGTTGCCCGCGACATTCACCGAACATTTGATGCCGAGGTCAAGGTCTTTGTGGATACCGCGCCGGTAATGGAAAAACCGCTTGCAGAAAAGGCCGGGCTCGGCTGGCAGGGCAAGCATACTAATCTGGTCAGCCGCCAATATGGCTCATGGCTGTTTCTGGGTAGTATCTTCACCACCCTTGATCTCACAGCGGATAAATATGAAACAGACCATTGCGGAAGCTGTCAAAAATGTCTGGATATATGCCCGACAAAAGCCTTCCCGGCCCCTTACCAGTTGGACGCCCGCCGTTGCATATCGTACCTGACCATTGAATATAAAGGCCATATCGCGGAGGAGTTCCGGAAACCCATCGGCAATCGCATCTATGGCTGCGATGATTGTCTGGCGGTTTGCCCGTGGAATAAATATGCCCGCAAGCTGGACGAACCCGCGTATCTGCCCCGCGCTGAACTGGCTTTCCCGGAGCTTGCCGACCTTGTAGAGCTGGACGATCAATCTTTCCGGCAGGTTTTTTCCGGCTCACCCATAAAACGCATCGGCCGTGATTATTTCATCCGCAATGTGCTCATCGCCATCGGCAATAGTGGCGACGTAAATTTCATTACGAATGTGGAACGAAAGTTAAAAGACCCCTCTGTTCACGTCCGCGCCATGGCCGTATGGGCGCTGGGACAATTATGTGATAATGAGGCGTTTCAGGATCTTAAAAATAAATATTACGATACCGAAACAGATCAGGATATCTGCGGCGAGTGGCTCAGGTAAGATACCTTCGGCTTACAAAAACAAAAAAAGGGATGCAAGCACCCCTTCTCTCAAAACTTCTCAGAATAGTGATTATTCTTCTGAATCTTTTTTATGTTTTTTCATTTCTTTTTTAGCTTTATGCTCTTCTTTTTCGGCCATTTTGCCTTCTTTGTGGGCTTTATGCTCAGCTTTCTTAGCTTCTTTCTTCGCCATTTTTTCAGCTTTTTTATGATGATCGCCTTCACCGGCTTGAACCATAACAGGGCTAAGTGCAAAAGATGCTGCGGCCATAATTGCTACCATTAGCTTTGGTGTAATAATATTCTTACTCATTGAAGTCTCCTCATTTTGGGTTTGATTTACGTACTATATTCGGTGGCAGGCATATTCCCGAGCAATTATGTCATAATTGTGGCTTGAGCAAATCAATGTTGATTCTGGCCGTAATAGCATAATCTGAATCTGGGTAAAGCTCGATGATCCTCTGCCACGCTAACCGGGCCTCAAGATTTTGTTCTTGTTCCCGGAAAAGGATACCACTTTCCAGAAGAATGGCGGGATGGTCCACCTGCAGGCGTTGAGCCATTTTCAAATCTAGTCTTGCCTTCAGAAAAGCCCGCCTTTTGCGGAAAGCCTTGGCCCTTTGCAGAAACCCTTCAAACTGTTGAGCGTCCGTCTCAATGGCAAGGGTGAAATCCTTGGCCGCTGCCTTATATTGCCCGCGCAATATTTGCAGCGTTCCCCGTTCCAGATATAATTCATAATAAAGCGTACGCGTGGTTTCAGGCCTGTTCGCACCAATGCCGGAGAGGGCGGCGCTATAGGCCACATAAGATTTGTCTAAATCCCCGGCTTGCTTCCATGACAGCGCCGCCTGTGCGTTAAGCTGCACCTTAAGCCTGGTGTTTTTCTGCGCCTCTGCGGGGTCAGCATCCCCCATAATGACCATATCATTGACCAAATTTTCCAGTAACAGGGCGGCGTCTTTTGCCTTGCCCAGTCTAAGAAGGCCAAGCGCCTTGCAATGACCCGCGGGAACCCCGCCCGCATCAGAAAAAATCCAGTTATCGGCATATGTTACAGCCTCTAAGGCATTGCCTTCCACCAGCGTCATACAGTGCTGATATTTAATTTCCGAGGCCTGCGCCAGTGTTGGCAACAGGCCTGAGATTATTATAATTGACATTAAATATTTCATTTGCAGGAATATGGCCTTAAAATCAGGCAAGATCAAACGAATATGGGTCAGGTTTAGAAATGAGACAAAAGCTATTCGCCTTCGGAATGGGCTATAGTGCGCGGAATCTTATCCGGCATCTAAAGCAGAAAAACCAATTCTGGCAGTATTCCGGCACGTGCCGAACGCCTTCCGATGACAACATCTCCATATTTGATGGCATCACCCCTATGGCCGACATAGCACAACAACTTGACGATGTGAGCCATATGCTGATTTCTACCCCACCTCAGGATGATATGGGCGACCCTGTTCTGCATCATCACGGCGTGGATATATCGGAACTTAAGCGTCTGAAATGGCTTGGGTATTTATCGACCACGGGTATCTATGGCGACCGGCATGGCGATTGGGTCGATGATGACACAACACCCGCACCCACTTCGCATAAGGGCGAACAGAGACTGGCGGCGGAACGGGCATGGCTTGACCTGTTGAAGAACCATGACATCCCCGTGCATATTTTCCGCCTTGGCAGCATTTACGGGCCGAAGCGCGGCCAGCTCACCAGTATTCTGGATGGCAAGGTGAAAAAAATTATCAAGCCGGGGCAATATTTCTCTCGCATTCATGTGGATGATATTGCACAGGTGCTTATGGCATCCATGAAAGCCCCAAATCCGGGCCGAAGCTATAATCTGGTTGATGATATGCCTGCGGCGACACCGGATGTCATTGATTTTATCTGTGACCTGCTGGGCCGCCCCCATCTGCCAGCCATAGACTATAATGACGCCGAGATGTCACCCTTGTTGAAGATGTTCTATTCGGAAAATAAACGTGTGCGTAACTGGCGGATAAAACAAGAACTTAATGTCACCCTTACATACCCCACCTATAAAGAAGGCTTCTCAAACCTTGTGAGAAGCCTTCCTTGAATGTTACCAATATTGGTTATTATTTGAACTTCACTTCCTGAAGCAGGACGCTACCATTCAATATTCTTAAGGACTCCCTGTCAACATTGGCCTGTGTGGATTTTTCCACTGATCCCTGAATTTTTGCGGCCATCTTCTCAAAATATTCATCATCGCGGTCAAATGACGCCCAATTCTTAAACTCCACCATCAGAACCAGATTAGATTCATTCTTACGGCTGGCTGCCACATTCAAAATTTTATAGGATAAAACATGCCCGTCTTTCATTTGGGCTTCTAAATATACCCGCCAGACGTTTTTCAGGTCGGCCAGATAATCATTATATTTGCCCGGTTTGGTCTGAACGAATGATATGTTCCACACTGAACCACTTTCATAAACTCTATCCGCTGACAGCGCGGATGTTGACATAAGACTCATACATACAAAAACAGACGCGACAACACTCAATATATATTTCAACATTGTTCTCTCCTTTTTTGTTAGAATCAATTTCAAGTCATTTGAAAAGGAACATGATAATATACGTATATTCGAATTTTATCAATTATTTTATAGGTTAAGTATTTTTTTGATTAGACTAACAACCCAGAGATTTCTTTAACAATTTGACACAACCTCTTTAAGTCCGCATCTGTGGACAAGCGATGATCACCATTTTTCACATAGGTCGTGACAACATCTTCAGATTTAAGCTGGTTTGATATTCGCTGTGCCGTTGTCGGTGGCACGTCAGTGTCCTTCATGCCATGAACCAGCCGCACCGGACAGTCAAGGTCAATAGCCTTATCCATAATCAGGTGATCATCCCCCTCTTGCAGAAGTGTCATCGTCATAGCGTATGGCTCATCACCATAATCGCAGGGTTCATAATAAACCCCGTCCCGCCTCAGGGTTTCCTTGATCTCATCCGAATATTGGTCCCAGCATAGTTCTTTGGTAAAATCAGGCGCCGCCGCCAGCCCCACATAGCCCTTAACCCGCGCCTTTAACTCTATGGCACAAAGTAGCCCGATCCAGCCGCCCATGCTGGAGCCAACAATTATCAGGTCACCCGTGGTTACCTGATCAATGATCGCCAGCGCATCCTCTTTCCATGCGCCGATTGTGCCATCGGTAAATTCACCGGAAGATTGCCCGTGGCCCGAATAATCAAAGCGCAGGTAAGCCTGCCCACGGCTCTGACAGAAAGCGTCCAGCGCCAGCGCCTTTGACCCTTCCATATCGGACATGAAGCCTGCGCAGAAAACAACTGTAGGCCCCGTACCGTCGTGTTTTTTATAGGCCAGTTTACGGTCTTTGTGAGTGATATAGTCCACCGTCAGCTTTCATCCGAGGATTTGCAAATATCCTTTAAATCCTGCCATTCCTGATCGGTCAAAAGCGAGGTGAAATCTTTTCCACTTTCATTTTCTTCGATATGATCGGCGATATAGCTCATCCGTTCCTCTGATAAGGGGTGCGTTGAGAATAATTTCTGTAATTCTGCGGCGACACTATCCTTGTCTTTTTTATTCATGCGCTCGAAAAAACCCAAAATCCCACTGGCTGAAATATTATTCTCCGTGAGCGTTTCCAGAGCCTTCTTGTCGGCCTGACGTTCCATATCACGGCTATAGGACATACTCAGCGCCACCACCGCAATGCTTGCCGCATCACCCCCGAAAAAAGACCCGACAATACTGAAGCCCAGTATATTGACCAGTCCCTGCATGGGGTGTTTATAATAAACATGACCGGCCTCATGGGCAACGATGCCGGCTAGCTCTCCGGCGGATTCTGATTCCTGAAGCAATCCGTTAAGGATCACAATCCGGCCCCCCGGCGCGGTCAGGGCGTTTACCTGATTATGCTCCACCACCTGAACCCTCAGGTCATAGGGCAGGCCCTTCATCTGCACCCCCTGCACCAATTTTTCAAGCGCCTTGTCTCCGGCGTCCGAACGACAGGTATTAGCCGAATATTCTGTATAAAGACTATCCAGAACCCAATCCCCCGCCTTCATAGCCCAGCTATCGGGGATCACCGCGACAATTGCACGGTTGGCATAAGGATATAAAGCATAAAAGACGAACATAAGCCCGATTATTGCCGCCCCCGTTATCACCTGCCAGCGCACAAGATGCCAACTGCTGTCATTGGTAAGTTTCTTTGATATGCGCCTGAGATAATCTCTGGCAGGGTCATTCATGCCCTGCTCAAAAACCAAGGACAGACCGGGGCCATCAAGTTCCTTGTTTTTATAGATAAGCCTGCCGTCCGTTTTATCCGATGACATCAATTCTATATCCGCATAGTCCCAGCGGACACCGGAAGGTAAAATAATACCCTCCGATGTAATATTTACTTCTATGACGTGACGTTCTGCTGTCAGGCCATCAGTATAATGAGCTTCAACTTTCAATTGACTATCCCATGTCGAAGGCCTCTACCAGCCCCTCCCCAAATTCTGGGCCTGTTTCCGGCGACTGGTTAATTTCAGCAAAATCAATCTGACCTGTAAAGGTTATTTCCTCACAAAAGAAGCGGGTCCATCGTTGCATAATGAACGGCGCACCCAAGCCTAATGTAAAGATTAAGATCAACATATTTACGATTGAGAAAGTAAGGAATTTACCCACACTAACATTAAAGTCAAACTTCATATTCTGATAGCTAAGGCTGCTTATCAGGTGATTATATAAGGCGGCCTGAAACCAGACAGAAATTACCACGGACGCAACGAATAACAATAAATAGCTGAAAAGTATCATGCCGATATCATTTGTTGTTAACGCAGTAATCAGCAAAAACATGATGCCACCAAAAACTATGATAGACGCCAGCCATGTCAATATCCATATCTTGAACAAGGGTTTGGATTTTGCATCACTGGACATAACCCCGCTGCCAAACCGCTTATTATTCATGAGAAAATTCCATAAACGGCAAATAATATAAGGCGCGATCAGACCAAAGGTAATCAAATAAAGCACAATATATTTAAGGGAAAGCCAGCCATAAGTAGAACTACCCTTTAATTGCGCCCCGCGGATACCGCGCCAATTAGTTCTGGACATACGATACATTTGCGCACGATAGATCGCAACCCCCATAAGGAATATAAGAAATGGATATAGCCCAAGCACAATGAACGGTGCAATGACAGGGTAGGACATCAGCAAAAATGACAGCCCGACCGATAACGGTATGATGAATGCGACAAAGACGATCAAGGCACCGACAAACAGCTCGCCGCCCGTACCGGTATATTCAAACGGTTCCCCGTCAAATTTCGTTTCGCCCCACATATATTTACGAATATTTGTTTTCGCCCAAAAACGATAAATTCCAAGCGTTATAATCGTTAAAAATAAATTCAATAAGACAATCGGAAACAGCTTGCCCGCGGTTCCCGTATATTCAATGGTATGATTTTCTTGTACACTTGATGATGATTTAGAATCAGATATATAATCAGACATTTGCGTCCCCTCTTGAATAACTAAATTTTCCGTAACATTTAAGGAAAATATATACAGATACTTGACACCGTTAATTTTCCTTATAATGTCACGCAAATATATATACGGTAAAAACCGTAACTTAAAACTTATGATTTAACCAGAAAAAATAATGAGCAATCAGATGAACAATACGGCCAATGTCGACCTAACCCTGCCCGATGGCAGTGTCCGAACCTATCCGGGTCCGGTGACCGGGGGCGCCTTAGCCGCTGATATTGGGCCGGGCCTGTTCAAAGCCGCCATTGCAATCGTGGTGAATGGCGAGCAATGGGACCTGAGTCGGCAAATCATGCAAAGTTCAACCGTATCCATCATCACCAACCGGGATGAGGCAGCGCTGGAAATTCTGCGCCATGATGCGGCTCATATTCTGGCCGAGGCGGTAAAAGAACTTTACCCCGATGTGCAGGTCACCATCGGCCCTGCTATCGACAATGGATTTTACTATGATTTTGCCCGTGACATACCCTTTACCACGGATGATCTGATCACCATCGAAGCGCGTATGATTAAAATCATTGAGCGTGACGAGGATATCATCCGCAGTGAAATGGGACGGGATGAAGCGGTTAAATTTTTCCGGGATATGGGCGAAGAATATAAGGCCGAACTGATCGGTGCCATACCCGAAGGACAGGACATCACCCTTTATAAGCAGGGCGATTTCATTGACCTGTGCCGTGGGCCACATCTGCCCAGCACCGGAAAGCTTGGCAAGGATTGCTTCAAGCTGATGAAAGTGGCCGGAGCCTATTGGCGCGGCGATAGCAATAATGAAATGCTGCAACGGATTTACGGTACCGCATGGCGCACCAAGAAAGAACTGAAAGCCTATCTCACCCGTTTGGAAGAAGCTGAAAAGCGCGACCACAGGAAGTTGGGCAAACAGATGAAGCTGTTTCATTTTCAGGAAGAGGCCGCCGGTATGCCCTTCTGGCATCCTGCTGGCTGGACCATCTATCAACAGATAGAAGCCTATATGCGTCGCAAGCAAAAACAATATGATTATCAGGAAATCAAGACCCCGCAACTAGTAGACCGCAAGCTTTGGGAAAAGTCGGGCCACTGGGAAAAATTTCGTGAGCATATGTATACGACAAAAGCTGATGAGCGTGACCTTGCCTTTAAACCAATGAATTGCCCCTGCCATGTGCAGGTATTCAATCAGGGTATTATCAGTTACCGTGACCTGCCGCTGCGACTTGCTGAATTTGGGTCTTGTCACCGTTATGAACCATCTGGCGCTCTACACGGCCTGATGAGAGTCCGCAGCTTTGTACAGGATGATGCGCATATATTCTGTTCCAAAGATCAGATAACTTCTGAAACTGAAACCTTCTGTAAAATGTTGCTGGAGATCTATGAAGATTTTGGTTTTTCTGACGTTAAGGTTAAATTTTCTGACCGCCCAGAGGTTCGCGCTGGCGAAGATACTACTTGGGATGAGGCGGAAAACTGTTTGTTGGAAGCCGTAAATAGTACCGGAATTGAATATACATTAAACCCCGGTGAAGGCGCTTTCTACGGACCTAAACTGGAATTCGTACTCACAGATGCAATAGGACGTGACTGGCAATGCGGAACCCTACAGGTTGACTTTGTTCTGCCGGAACGTCTGGACGCCCATTATATTGGCTCTGATAATGACAAGCATCGCCCCGTTATGTTGCATCGGGCTATTTTAGGATCATTTGAACGCTTCATCGGCATCCTGATTGAGGAACATGCCGGACGGTTCCCCATGTGGCTTGCCCCGACACAGGTAGTGGTCACCGGTATCACGTCCGATCAGGATGATCATGTCCGCAAAGTATATGAGCAGTTGAAAGCTGCGGGGCTTCGGGCCGAGATAGACCTGCGCAGTGAAAAGATAAACTATAAGATTCGCGAACATTCCCATGCCAAGACTCCGGCCATCTATGTAATCGGAGGACGAGAGGCAGAGGAAAATACTGTAACTGTGCGGCGTTTGGGGTCAAAACAACAACAAACTCTTGATTTAAGCACTGCAATTCACGAATTAAAGCTTGAATCACTGGCTCCCGACCAAAGATAGGCCAATGAGCATTGCAATTTACTATTTTTTCGGTAATAAAGAGTAAAACTACACCAATTTTAACAACTGAGCGGGAATATGCCAAGGAATGGCGACCCGCAGGAGGAAATTAAATAGCCAGACGCCCAATGCAAGGCCCCCCATCCAAAAAAGGATTACGGGTTAATAGAGAAATTATCGCTGATGAAATCAGATTAATTGATGACACCGGCGAGAATCATGGAACCGTGGATCTGGAAAAAGGCCTGACCATGGCGAAAAGCGCCGGACTGGATCTTGTAGAGATTTCACCTAACGCCGAACCTCCCGTGTGTAAAATTCTGGATTATGGCCGCTTTCGCTATGCTGCCCAGAAAAAAGCCAGCCTTGCCAAAAAGAAACAGAAGACGGTAGAAGTTAAGGAAATCAAGCTGCGTCCCGGCATTGAAAAGCATGACTATGATGTCAAAATGCGTGCCGTTGATAAATTCCTGACCCAAGGTGATAAAGTCAAAATCACCCTGAGATTCCGGGGCCGGGAAATGGCTCATCAGGAACTGGGTATGGATATACTGAAGCGGGTCGAAGAAGATTTTAAGGATCAGGCCAAAGTCGAGCAGGCACCAAAAACGGAAGGCCGCCAGATAATTATGATCCTTTCGGCTAAATAATCTCCGAGTCGATCCAAAAATAATTTAGAATGATTTTAAAAAGCCCCCTAAGCTTAACGCCCATAGCCCGCGTTGATTTAGGGGGCTTTTTCATATATAATAACAGCTATATTGCGCACCCAAAGGTAAGCGCATCATGGTACGCTGAGAGATAACAGCTGAATTTTCCAACGTGACCAGAACAAGAACCCGCCAGCGGCTTAAGTGTCCGGCGGGTTTTTCTTTACTGAATCTTTTTTACGCTGTACCCCTTGCTCTCCAGCATCCTGACAAGACCGTCCTGCCCCACCATATGCGCCATACCGACCACGATGAAGATAGTCTTGCCGCTATTAATATGCCGCTCAATTGCCGGCAGCCAGTTTTTATTCCGATCCACCAATAAAGCCTTATAGATTTCCGGCTGCTCTGCCATATCCTTGATTATGGTTTTATTCATCCGGTCTGCGTCACCAGACGCCCATGCCTCCAGATAACTATTTACAAAGTTTCTGAAATCATCAAGTTTGTCCACCGTATCCGCCAACATGGCCGACTGAACACTCATGGGGTGATTGATTAGCGCGTTCATGGATTGTTGTGGCGTCTCAAGGCCGGATATGGGTTTCTTTTCTTGATCAGCTAGTCTTTCCAGATATTTATCCACACCGGATTCTGGGTCCATACCACTTGATATAAAGGAAACAACCGACATCTGAATAGCCATGAGCCACGGTTTCACGCTCCGAGCCACGGCTTCATCCATACCCATAAGTTTCTTTGCATGGGATAACATTTTCTTATAATGGACTTTATCCAGATGGTTTTGTAAATTATCCTCATTGGTAAAAAAACCATTGGCACGAATCATAACCTGTATTTCCGTCATAGCCGCAGGGGTCATCTTCGCTTCCATAACCAATTCTTCCGAACTGTCGAACGACCGCTTGATGATACCATCAAACCACCGATAATTTTTAGGTAACAGATGGAAAGACCCAAGCAGATATACCGTGCCTTCTCCCTTTTTCACCTGCCATAACGCCGGACTGGCATTAACTACGCCCGTTTCATCTGCCCGCGCCGGTGCAGATAGAATCACAAACCCGAAAAACAGAGCAACGACAAAATGGCCTATTCTATTAAAAAACATGGAAATTCCTTTGGTAAATATCCCTTGAAAATATCAATTTCAGAGGCTAGATTCTAATCATGTTAACAACAAGGCAAATTTTGAGGATTAGCCGCTGTTTGCCCTTGCAATACTATATAAAGAGAGCTATACACCTCAACTTCATTGAGTGGTATGGCTGAGATAAGGGCATGCCTCATCACTCGGAAAGCTTGGCACAGGCAACTGTGGCATAAATATTTATTAAAAGGAAAAGCTAAATGCCCAAGATGAAAACAAAAAGTAGTGCCAAAAAGCGCTTCAAAATCACCGCTACGGGAAAAGTACTCGCATCACAGGCTGGTAAACAGCATGGTATGATCAAACGTACAAACAAGCAGCTTCGTAACCAACGTGGTACAACCGTCCTGTCTGATCAGGATGCACGTGTCATCAAAAAAATGCTCCCTTACGGTTAATTGGAATAGAAAATGGCACATGTTAAAAGAGGCGTGACGTCTCACGCACGTCACAAAAAAGTATTAAAACTCGCAAAAGGTTATCGCGGTCGTCGTAAAAGCACTATCCGTATTGCTATGCAGGCTGTTGAAAAAGCCGGCCAATATGCATATCGCGACCGGAAAGTTCGCAAAAGAACATTCCGCGCCCTATGGATTCAGCGCATCAATGCTGCGGCCCGTATCAATGATATGACCTACTCACGATTTATGAACGGCCTGAAACTCGCAGGCATCGAACTTGACCGTAAAGTTCTGGCTGATCTAGCCGTTCGCGAACCGGAAGCTTTTAAAGCAATTGCTGATCAGGCACAGGCCGCCCTTAACGCCTAAATTGCTGATCACTTTTCGGACTACTGTTCAAGGAAGGAGCCTGCTATCATAG
>DAOWHQ010000120.1:0-26002 GCA_030641355.1 Alphaproteobacteria bacterium | reverse complement strand
TGGATAGCGGTTTTGTCATTTCATCGTCCGGGACAACTTCCTTTGATGAGACATGGACCCAGCCGTGGGGCGAGAAAAAGAATATCCGTAATCATTATAATGAACTTCGGGCCGTTCTCACAGAAACAGGCGGACTGAAGCGCGAGATGGTTCTGGTGTTTCGTGTTTATGATGATGGCATAGGTTTTCGTTACGAGCTGCCCAAACAGGAAAATCTGGGCGAAGTGCAGATCATTAATGAACTGACAGAATTTGATGTCAGCGATGCCGCTACTGCATGGTGGATACCCGCACGGGAATGGAACCGTTATGAATATCTCTATAGCAAAACCCCACTATCAGAGGTCAGCCATGCCCATACGCCAATAACCCTTAGAACGGAAGCGGGTCTTCACATCAGTATTCACGAAGCGGCGCTGGTGGATTATGCCGCAATGACCTTAAAACGTGGTCGCGGGCAGAAGTTTGTGGCTGAGCTTACCCCACATTCAAGCGGAATTAAGGTGAAAGCCACCGCACCGTTTCATACGCCTTGGCGCACGATACAGATTTCCGATACCGCAGGGGGGCTGATCACGTCCTATCTGATCCTGAATCTTAACGAGCCCAACAAACTTGGTGATGTGTCATGGGTTAAGCCTGAAAAATATGTGGGCATCTGGTGGGAAATGCATCTTGGTGTTGCCTCTTGGGGGTCGGGCAAAATACATGGCGCGACCACTGAACGCACAAAGACCTATATTGATTTTGCCGCCGAACATGGTTTTAAAGGGGTGTTGGTTGAAGGCTGGAATATAGGCTGGGACGGCGACTGGTTTAATAATGGCGATGTTTTCCGTTTCACCGAAACCTATCCCGATTTTGATATAAAAGCCCTGTCCGATTATGCCATATCCAAGGGTGTACGCTTAATTGGGCATCATGAAACATCCGGCGGTATTTCCAATTATGAGGTTCAGCTGGGCGATGCGCTGGATTATTATCAAAAACTTGGCATTACCTCTATCAAGACCGGCTATGTGGCAGACGGCGGCGATGTAAAGGCTACGGATGCAAATGGCAAGAAAAGCCACGAATGGCACGATAGCCAGTTTATGGTGCGCCATTACAGACGTGTTGTGGAAGAGGCTGCGAAAAGAAAGATTGCCATCAATACCCATGAGCCGATTAAGGATACCGGCCTGCGCCGCACATATCCCAACTGGGTTTCCCGCGAGGGCGCACGGGGTCAGGAATATAACGCCTGGGGGGAGCCGGGAAATTCGCCTGAGCATACCGCTATTCTACCCTTCACCCGTATGTTAGCGGGGCCGATGGATTTCACCCCCGGCATTTTTGATCTTTTGTTTGAGAAAGAGAAGCCCAACAACCGTATTCCGACCACATTGGCAAAACAATTGGCGCTCTATGTGGTGCTTTACAGCCCGATTCAGATGGCGGCAGATTTGCCGGAAAATTATCAGGCCCGCATGAAGCCTTTTCAGTTTATCAAGGATGTTCCTACCGACTGGGAGGATACGCTTGTGCTGAACGGCGAGATCGGCGATTTTGTCACTATCGTGCGCAAAGACCGTCATAGCGATGACTGGTTCCTTGGCAGTCTGACTAATGAAAAGGCACGTAAGCTGGACGTCTCACTTGATTTCCTCGATGTGAACAAGACCTATATTGCCCAAATTTATAGAGACGGGCCGGACGCTGACTGGGAAAAGAATCCCTATGATATGGTCATTGAGGAAAAGCAGGTAACTGCCAAAACCACTCTTGTTATTAACCTTGCTACAAGTGGTGGGCAGGCCATTCGTTTCACTCCCCTTAAATAGGAAATTATGACATGAAGAAAATTAAATTTTTTTTGGCAGTTTCTCTTGTCCTGTCGTGTCTTGCCAGCGTGGCGCAGGCACAAAATTCTATTGATCGTGTGGAGCCGCCATTCTGGTGGGTGGGGTTTAAAGAATCTAATCTTCAGCTTCTTGTACATGGGCCGGAAATTTCGAAATATACGCCAAATATAACTTTCCCCGGCGTAAGTATTACAAATGTCATACGGGTAAAAAGTTCTAATTATCTGTTCATTGATGTGATGATTGCGCCGAATACAAAAGCTGGGAAGTTCAATATTTCCTTCAAAAATACCGCTGGGGAAGTGCTAAGATATGGTTATGAGCTAAAGGCGCGTGACAGAAATTCCGCCGTGCGCAAGGGGTTTAATTCATCCGATGCCATATATCTGATAACACCGGATCGCTTTGCCAATGGTAATGTGGAAAATGATTCTGTTGCGGGAATGGAAGATAAGCTCGACCGGAAATTCAAAGGCGGGCGTCATGGGGGGGATATTCAGGGCATTAGCGATCATCTGGATTATATCGCGGATATGGGCTTCACCTCTATCTGGCTAAATCCGGTCTTAGAAAATGACCAGCCCACCTATAGTTATCATGGCTATGCCACCACGGATTTTTATAAAGTCGATAGCCGTTACGGCACAAATGAAGAATTACGTCTTATGATTGGGAAGGCCCGCGCCCGGGGCATTGGTTTTATTATGGATATGATTGCCAATCATTCCGGCTCAAAACATTGGTGGATGGATGATTTGCCCACGGATGACTGGATCAATTTTTCCAGTGAATATCAGGCCGGTAAATATGTTAATACCAATCATCGGCGAACCCTATTAAGAGACCCCTATTCGGCAGCTAGTGACCGGAAGGTTTTTTCTGATGGCTGGTTTGTTGAAACCATGCCGGACCTTAATCAAAAGAACCCATTGATGGCGGCTTATCTTATTCAGAATGCCATCTGGTGGATTGAATATTCCGGACTGACAGGGATCAGGATGGATACCTATCCCTATTCTGATATGAATTTTATGTCCAAATGGACCCGTCGTATCATGGGGGAATATCCCGATTTCAATATTGTCGGGGAAGAATGGAGCATTAACCCCTCGGTTGTCTCCTACTGGCAGCGCGGCAAAGTAAATAAAAATGGTTATGTCTCCCATCTGCCAAGTCTGATGGATTTCCCGTTGAATCTTACGCTGGCAAAGAGTTTGACAGATAAAGAAGAATGGTCACAGGGACTTATCGGAATTTATAAATTGCTGGCCAATGATGCGGATTACCCCGACCCGTCTAATCTGGTGATATTTCCTGATAATCATGACATGAGCCGGATTTTTACTCAACTTAATGAAGATGAAGATCTGTTTCGTATGGCGATAGCCTTTAATTTGACCATGCGGGGTATTCCCCAGTTATATTACGGCACTGAAATTCTTATGAGCAATCCCGGAACTGATGACCACGGCATTATCAGAAGCGATTTCCCCGGCGGCTGGGTGGGTGACAAGGTCAATGCTTTCACAGGTAAAGGGCTTAAGGAACCGCAATTAAAGGCGCAGGATTTCACACGGAAGCTCCTTAACTGGCGCAAAGATAAAACTGTTATTCATGACGGAAAATTAATGCATTTTGTGCCTGAGAACGGTGTTTATGTCTATTTCCGCTATGATGATACGGACAAAGTTATGGTTATCATTAATAAAAATAATAAGGAAACAAACCTGCCGCTCGGTCGGTTTGCTGAAATGTTGGATGGTGCGACATTCGGTATGGATATTATTTCCACTAATAAGTTTGAACTTTCAAATGAAGTCAGACTTTCCCCCCGTTCCGTGTTGATTCTGGAAATTAAATAGGAAAATAGTTTCAATGACTTTATCTAAAAAATTATACGTGATGTTGATGGCTGGTTCTCTGTTGGGCTGTGGTGAGACAACCCCAAAAGATATGGCGCCGGGTGCGCCGGGTAACCCGTCTGTCTGGGCTTATGCGGGCAAAACAGGTATCGGCACATCCTATGAAACTTACGGCACACCGGCGGACAAGCTGTCAAAGGTATGGTTTTCCGTTGCGCAGGGCATCCTGACCGAAACCATGTATGGCATGATCCATGAGGCTCAGATTAAGGAAATGCAGTTCCTGATCAAGGGCGAGGGCTTTCTCGATACGGAAAAAGACGATACCATCACCACCATTGATTACCTGTATAAAGATGATGCAGGGCGGCCGCTGTCGCTGGCCTATAAAATTATCAATCGGGACAGGGAAGGAAAATATGAAATTGAAAAACATATATTCACCGACCCGGATCGGGACGTGCTTTATATGCGGGTCACATTCCGCGCTTTGGACGGCGAAATCACGCCCTATCTCTATCTGAACCCCCATGTGAATAATACCGGCAGCGGTGATCAAGCCACCGCAGACAAGCAGGGTCTTTATGCTCATGATGGCGGGACTTATCTGTCGCTGAAATCGGATGGTGAATTTATCAAGACATCTGCGGGTTTTGTCGGCACGTCGGATGGCCTCGCCGACTTGCAGGATAATGGCCAGATGGATTGGGCCTATCGCTCAACTGGCGATGAGGGCGGTAATGTGGCGTTGACCGCAGAACTCGCTTCTTTAAATTCTGGTGAGGTCACTTATAATTTTACCATCGGGTTCGGCCCCAGTGCCGAGGCCAGCACACAGGCCGCCGATAGCTCATTGACCGTGGGCTATGATACTATTCTCGCCCATTATAACGGCAGTGGAGATCATGTGGGATGGCAGGATTATCTTGCGGGCCTTTCGGCTTTGCCTGATATGGTAGGCACGACGACCGATGATGGCAAGCTACTTTATACCAGTGCTATGGTCCTGAAGGCTCAGGAGGATAAAACTTATCCCGGCGCTCTTATTGCGTCGCTGTCAAACCCCTGGGGCGAGACAACATCGGCAGAGGCGGCGGCCACCGGATATAAAGCCGTCTGGCCACGGGATTTTTATCAATGCGCCATGGCATTTCTGGCACTGGGCGATCATGATACCCCGCTCAAGGCTTTTGAATATCTGGAACAGGTGCAGGTCACCGCTAAGACACAGGGCAACGCAGGGGCCACGGGATGGTTTCTGCAAAAAACCCATGTGGATGGTGAATTGGAATGGATCGGGGTTCAACTCGACCAGACCGCGATGCCGATCATGCTGGGCTGGAAACTTCATCAGGCGGGTATATTATCAGACGAAAAGCTTATCCATTGGTATGAAATTATGTTGAAACCGGCGGCAAATTTCCTTGTTAACGGTGGCGCGATAAATCTGGCCGGAAACGAGCGACAGGTCACACCGCCCCAGACCCAGCAGGAACGCTGGGAAGAACAGACGGGATATAGCCCGTCCACAACCGCCGCTATTATAGCCGGATTGGTGACCGCTGCCGATATTGCCACACTCGCCGGAGATGATGCGGGCGCAGAGGTTTATCTGAAAGCTGCCGATGATTATAATGCCAAAATTGAAGACCGTATGTTTACGACTGCGGGCGTTCATGGTGATGGTAAATATTTTTTACGGATTACGTTGAATGAAGACCCCAATGATGATGGCGTGGTGACCAAGAATAACGGACGCGCGGCCATGAAAGAGCAGAATATTCTGGATGCGGGTTTTCTGGAACTGGTGCGCTATGGGGTTCGCCCTGCGGATGATGCCGCCGTTCTGGCCACATTGCCGGAACTGGATGATCAGGACAGGGATGACGCCCTAAGGGTTAAATATGATTTCACCTTCAGCGGGCAGGCAGGCGTCTTTCCCGGATGGCGGCGATATGGCAATGACGGTTACGGCGAAGATGCCGATGATGGCAGTAATTATGGCAAGATGACATCGGGTCAGCGTGGCCGGGTCTGGCCTTTCTTTACCGGAGAGCGCGGCCATTTTGAACTGGCCCGCGCGCAGGGTGAAAATGCTCAGGTTTCTGAGGATAAGATTGCCGACCTTAAAAATACCTATGTCAGGGCTATGGAATTATTCGCTAATGAGGGCATGATGCTGCCGGAGCAGGTTTGGGACGGTGTTGGCACCAACAGCCCTAATGTATATGTCAAGGGTGAGGGAACCAATTCCGCGACACCACTGGCCTGGACCCATGCGGAATATGTCAAGCTGGTTCGTTCACTGAAGGATGGTATCGTTTGGGATAATTATAAAGTTGTGGCAGAGCGCTACAAGAAATAATTATTTCAGCTTGGCACCGCAGGAATCCCGCACAATAAGTTTGGCGGGCATCAGGATGGAATCCACATCTTCACCCCTGATCAGCTTCAGCAGATTTTCCACCAGAAGCTTGCCGGCAAGCATGGTATCCTGTTGCACAGTGGTTAGCGGCGGATTGGTATAGGTGGCGGTGGGAATATTATCAAAACCTACCACAGCCACCTCTGATGGTACTCTGATGTTATTTTCCTTTAACGCATTGATTACGCCAATGGCAATCAGGTCGCTGGCACAGAATATGGCATCAAACTGTAGTTTGCTTTTTAACAATTCTATGGTTGCTTCATAACCCATTTCTTCGGAGGTATCCGCATCAATCTGAAGTTTTGGATTGACCATAAGATTGGCATCCAGCAGCGCCTTCACATAGCCTTGATAACGCTGGTTGAATTCTGGCCGATGTTCGGTGGCAATGCCGAAGAAGGCAATCTTCTTATGGCCCATATCGGTGAGATGTTTGGTGGCAATATAAGCACTATTGAGGTTGTCACAGCCAATAAAATGCCCCGGTTGGTTGGGGAGTACCGGACCCCATGTGATAAAATGCGCCCCAATTTTATCCAGATTGGCGATTTTCTCGGCGTAAGTAATATAATCGCCATAACCTAAGAAGATAATGCCATCGGCCCGGTTGGCATTTTCATATTCCGCATTCCAGTTCAGGCTCTGTTGCTGAAATGAAATAAGCAGGTCATATCCCATCTTGGCCGAGGCCCGTGTTATGCTGCCGAGCATGCTCAGGAAAAAGGGATTGATCAGTGTGTCATCTGTGCCGGGATCTTCACATAACAACAAAGCAAGGGTCTTGGTTTCTTTTGATCGCAGGTTACGGGCATTAATATCAACCTGATAATTGAGTTTTTTGGCAATAGCATGAATTCTTTCCCGGGTATCTTTGCTGACCAGAGAGCTGTTGCGGAGCGCACGAGACACAGTAGGCTGGGATACTCCGGCCAGATGCGCAATATCAAAAGAAGTTGGTTTTTCGTCTTTCATTTACGGTCACTCTGTGAATCACAAATACAATTTATGCATAATACATACGTATTCATGCATTATTCAAGTATGTATACGTATGTCTTTGCTTGTAGTGGCTATGATGATGTCGTAATTTTTGGATAAATTAAAATAAAAAATAGGGATCAGGATGACATTAGCGACCATAGATATTGCGGTATTTACCGCATATGTGCTGGGGATTATAGCACTAGCATATTGGGTTAGCCGCGAAAAAGCGGGACATGACAAAAATACTGAAGATTATTTCCTTGCCGGAAAATCTTTGCCGTGGTGGGCTGTTGGCGCATCCTTAATTGCGGCAAATATTTCTGCGGAACAGATCATCGGTATGTCCGGTTCCGGTTATGTATTGGGTCTTGGTATCGCCTCTTATGAATGGATGGCCGCCATAACACTGATTATTGTCGGTAAATATTTCCTGCCGATCTTCCTGAAAAAAGGCATCTATACCATGCCGCAATATCTGGAAGACCGCTATGACCATAAAGTCCGTACCATTATGGCCATATTCTGGCTTGGCATTTATATCTTCGTCAATCTTACCGCCATTCTATGGCTGGGTGCGCTGGCCATTGAGACTATTGCCGGTGTTGATGTGGTTTATGGTATGATCTTCTTAGGCTCTTTTGCCATGGCTTATAGTCTGTATGGCGGACTGAAGGCGGTGGCCTTCACCGATATTATTCAGGTCGTGTTGCTGGTCTGCGGCGGGTTGTTCCTATCATACATTGCCCTTAATCAGATTTCAGATGGCGAAGGCATATTAAAAGGGTTTGGTATTCTGACCGAGAAAGCCCCTGAAAAATTTGATATGATTTTTGATGAATCCAGCCCCCATTATATCAGCCTGCCCGGCCTGTCCGTCCTGCTCGGTGGTATGTGGATAATGAATCTGTCTTATTGGGGCTTTAACCAATATATCATTCAGCGTGCGCTGGCGGCCAAGAATATCAGAGAAGCCCAGAAGGGCATAGCCTTTGCTGCTTTCCTTAAGCTTCTGATGCCTCTGATTGTAGTGCTTCCTGGGATTGCTGCTGTTGTTTTGGCCCCTGATTTGGAACGTCCGGATCAGGCCTACCCCACGTTGATGAATATGATGCCAGTGGGCCTTAAGGGATTGATCTTTGCCGCACTTGTGGCGGCGATTGTATCATCGCTTGGTTCTATGACAAACAGCATTGCCACTATTTTTACAATGGATATTTATTCCTATTACAACAAGGGAAAGTCGCAGCATCATTATGTGAAGATTGGCCGTATCGTCAGCTTCTCTGCCATGATCATTGCCATGATCTGTGCGCGGCCTCTGTTGGGTCAGTTCAAGGAAGCTTTCCAGTATATTCAGGATTTCACCGGCTTCTTCACGCCGGGAATTGTGGTTCTGTTCTTTATGGGGATGTTCTGGAATAAAATGACAACCAACGCGGCGTTGGCTGCGGCGATCGGCTCTGCCCTATTCTCGCTGGCCTTTTATCTTCTCCTGCCGGATTATCCATTTATGGATCGGGTTGGCTTGGTGTTCCTGCTGTGTGTTGGTCTGTCTGTCGGTATCAGCTTGTTCGAGAAGAAACCACAGAAAAAGGCCGTAGACCTAGGCGATATAGATTTCTCTACCAGCAGTGGGTTTAATATATCTGCGGTGGCGGTTAGCCTTATTCTCGTTGCGCTTTATGTCACTTGGTGGTGATTATTAACGCATAGATTAAATGAATTTTAGTCGACTCCGGGGGTGCTGCGAATTGTTTTAATTCGCAGTATCCCCGTTTTTTTGTTATAAAACGATGCCCGGCACATATTAACTGGGGCTGAATTATTTATGGCATAAAGAGGTTAGCAGAACGGTGATGAAATATTTATTGCTGGTTATTATTTTTGTTGCCGGTACAGGCAATATTCAGGCTGATGGACTGGTCTATGAAACAGAAACACTCATAGTTGGTGCGGAGCGCAAGGCACTGCTCAAGCATACCCTGATCGGTAAGCGCGTTGGAATGATCGTTAATCAAAGCTCGCTTGTGGGCGATATTCATTTAATCGAAGCTTTGCAGAAAAATGGTATTACGCCGGTTAAGCTGTTTGCTGTGGAGCATGGTATTCGCGGGATTGAAGATGCAGGTGCCGTGATTGAAAACAGCCGTGACAGTCGCAGTGGCCTGCCGATTATCTCAATTTATGGCAAAAAGAAAGCCCCTTCGCGCCATGACCTGACGACTGTAGATGTTATGGTCTTTGACCTTCAGGATGTTGGGGTCAGGTTTTTTACCTATCTGAGTTCGCTTCATTATATTATGGAAAGCTGTGCCCGCAATGATACTCCTCTGGTGCTGTTGGATCGGCCAAATCCCAATGGTTCTCATGTGGATGGGCCTATTCTCAAACCGTCCTTCCAAAGTTTTGTCGGGATGCACCCTATTCCGGTTTTACATGGTATGACATTGGGAGAGCTGGCCAGAATGGTCAATGGGGAAGGGTGGCTGTCAGACGGATTAATATGTAATTTAACCGTAATCCCACTGAAGAACTACCGTCATTCCCTGAAATATGTCTTACCCATAAAGCCCTCGCCAAATCTGCCAAATCAAAAAGCAATTGAGTTATATCCCTCTCTGGCTCTGTTCGAAGCGAGCAATATCAGTGTCGGACGTGGTACGGATTTCCCCTTTCAGGTGTTAGGGGGAACCAATGTGGGTTACGGCGATTTCACCTTCACCCCTGTCCCGATTCCTAATGCCGCCCGTAACCCTAAATTGAACGGGCGCTCGCTTTATGGCAAAGATTACCGCACCCTCCCGATAACAGGTCTAAATATTGAAATATTTCTGGACTGGTATCATCGGGCCGGAAAACTGAATGAGGTTTTTCTAAACCGGCCGGCGTGGCTGGATAAGTTGATGGGTACTGATATGTTTCGCAAACAGCTGAAAGCAGGTATGAGCGCAGATCATATTCGGGCTAGTTGGAGAGACGATTTAAATCGTTTTAAAAAACGCAGAGCGCTCTATCTCCTATATCCCGAATAATCTTCTCCCTGAAAGGTGCAATATCCCGATATGATTGCTTTATGGGTAATGCTAAGCAAACTATGGTTTTAATCGGGGTTTCCTTTTTTTTGAGATTAGGTGATAATGCACCCGAAAAAATAAGTCTGATCACATAACGGGATATAATATGCAAAAAACAGGGGCTTGGTTGTTCAGGAATGCACTGGAGGCTTTAGGCGTTCGTCATACTTTTGGAATTCCGGGGGTTCATACCACGGAAATTTATGATGAGCTGAATATGTCAAATCAAATTCGGCCCATGCTCGTCACCCACGAGGGCGGCGCGTCCTTCATGGCCGATGCGGTCAGCCGTACATCGGAACAGATTGGTGTGCTTGTAGTTGTGCCTGCGGCAGGCCTTACCCATGCCATGAGCGGTATTGGCGAGGCATTTCTGGATGGTATCCCCATGTTGGTGGTTTCGGGCGGCGTGCGCACGGATACCAGCCATAAATATCAATTGCATGATATGGATATGCAGGCATTGATGGCGCCGCTGACCAAAAAAACCTACAAGATCGAAAGCCACGAGGAGGTAATGTCAACCATTTTCGAGGCTTATGAATGTGCCATGACCGGCGAGCCCGGCCCGGTTTATGTGGAAATTCCGGTAAATATACAATTTACCAAGGGAAAGATTTCGGAAATACCCGAACCAAAGCCCTTAAAGCTGTGCAAAAAAATGTTGCCACTTGCCGAAATTAATGCGGCGGCGGAGCTACTTCTGAACGCAAAACAACCGGGAATTTTCTTGGGCTGGGGCGCTATGGCGGCGCGGGATAGTGCCATTGCCATAGCTGATAAATTGAACGCCCCGGTGGCGACCAGCCTTCAGGGGCTGGCGGCTTTCCCCCATGATCACCCCTTGCATACGGGCATGGGGTACGGCCCCGCTGCTGTGCCTGCCGCAGAAGCCGCCTTTGCCGACTGTGATGTCTTGCTTGCGGTTGGGGTGCGCTTTGGCGAGATTGCCACGGGCAGTTTTTCCCTGCCTATTCCGGAGAAGATAATTCATGTGGATATTAACCCGCAAGCCATTGGCGCTAATTATTCCGCTGAGATCGCCATCGAGGCTGATGCCAAACCCGCGTTGACCAGCTTGGCAGATATTTTATCAAAGTCTGAGGGACGCAGTGATAGCAATGACATTGTGGGATTGGTCGCGCAAAATAAAAAAGACTATCTGGCTGAATGGCTGGATCATGATTCCGGCGACAAGGTAAATCCGGCAGTATTTTTCTCCGCGCTGGATAAGGCGCTTGAACATGATGCTATTGTTTTGGCCGATGATGGTAATCATACTTTTCTCACAGCAGAATTGATGCCGATCAGTGCTGATCGTCACTTTATCTCGCCGACAGATTTTAACTGCATGGGCTATTGCGTTCCCGCGGCCATTGCCACCAAGCTCGAGAACCGCGAAAAGCAGGTTGTAGGCATTGTGGGCGATGGGGCGTTTCTGATGACCGCAATGGAAATATTAACTGCCGCCTCGGATAATCTTGGCGTGGTTTATTTTATCTTTTCCGACGGAGAATTGAGTCAGATTGCACAGGCCCAGCAGGTCCCCTATAGCCGCAAGGTCTGTACGGTGCTGCCGGCCCTGAAATATGCGCCCTTCGCGGAATCCGTTGGTGCGGCTTATGTTCACCTTGCCAGTAATAGCGATGTGGATGCAGGCATCGATGAGGCCATTAAGCTGGCGGCAAAGGGCCAGCCGGTGGTGGTTGAGGTCAATATTGACTATGACAAGAAAACCCGCTTTACCAAGGGGGCGCTGAAAGCTAATCTGGACCGGTTTGATTTTGCCACAAAATTCCGCTTTATCAGTCGCGCCCTAATGCGAAAGATCACGGGGTAAAAAAGAAGCTAATATATTGTCACAATAAGCTATCCGATGTAAAATTTTACTCTTTTACTGTCAACAAAAGGAACCATCATTATGGAAACACGTGCTGCCGTGGCTTTTAAGGCCGGGGAACCCCTTAGCATTGAAACGGTAAATCTCGAAGGGCCACGGGCCGGAGAGGTTCTAGTGGAATTGAAAGCAACAGGTATTTGCCACACCGATGCCTTCACATTATCCGGTGATGACCCGGAGGGTGCGTTTCCGGCTATTTTAGGCCATGAGGGCGCGGGCATCGTTATGGAAGTAGGCGCAGGGGTGACGTCCCTTAAAGTGGGGGATCATGTGATCCCGCTTTATACACCTGAATGTCGGGAATGTGATTATTGCCTCCATCCCAAGACCAACCTGTGCCAGTCTATTCGAGAAACTCAGGGCGCGGGGCTGATGCCCGACGGCACCAGTCGTTTTTCCTTAAACGGCACACCGATCCTGCATTATATGGGCTGCTCGACCTTCTCCAACCATACGGTATTGCCGGAAATTGCCCTTGCAAAAATCCGTAAAGACGCCCCCTTTGACAAGGTTTGTTACATCGGTTGCGGTGTGACCACCGGGGTCGGGGCCGTGGCCTTTGATGCCAAGGTGGAACCGGGCAGCAATGTTGTTGTCTTTGGTCTGGGGGGAATTGGCCTTAATGTTATTCAGGGCGCACGCATGGTCGGCGCCAATAAAATTATCGGCGTAGATATTAATGAAGGCAAAGTGGATATCGCCAGAAAATTTGGCATGACCGACTTTATAAACCCGACAAAATGCCCCGATCTTATTGAGGCAATCCTCGACCTTACAAATGGCGGCGCGGACTATAGTTTTGAATGTATTGGCAATGTGAATACCATGCGTCAGGCCCTAGAATGTTGCCATAAAGGCTGGGGCGAAAGCATCATTATTGGCGTTGCCGGCGCGGGCAAGGAAATTTCCACCCGCCCGTTTCAACTGGTCACCGGACGTGTCTGGCGGGGCAGTGCCTTTGGCGGCGCGCGCGGTCGGACCGATGTTCCGAAAATTGTTGATTGGTATATGGATGGCAAGATCAATATTGATGATTTGATCACGCACACCATGCCGCTTGATGATATCAACAAGGCTTTTGATTTGATGCATAGCGGCGAGAGTATCCGCAGTGTGGTGCTTTATTGATTTTGGAGAAAATGGTATGATAGGCGCATATTCTTGAAATAAAAAGCCGGATGAATGATCATCCGGCTTTTTCGTAATTTATTTTAGAATTTCTACAGACGGCCTTCGTCCACATAGACAATGGCTTTGCCATAGGCTGTGGGGTCATCAACATCCAGCCACAGACGGCCTTCTATGTCAAAAGTGCGGGCCTTATTCTGACTGCCCAGAACATTCATCGCGCCGCTGATGCTGTCATCGCCTTCAGCCGCACTAATTTCCAGAGCATCAAACATAACATCATGGCAGTAGAATATTCCGGTATCAAAAGCATTATAATCCCGGATCACCTTGCCGATATTTTCGATGCTTGAGCGGGTGCAGTTGACCCGCGTCACATCATCAAGATCAACCACTGGATTTTCGATGTTATAATCAACACAGAGCGTCACGGTCTCGGCTTCATGGTCATGTGCCAGCAGAGATTTGATGATCTCAGGATCAAACAGATGGTCGCTCATGGTCAGAATGAACGGGCCTTTGATGATGTCCTTGGCTTTCAATACTGAAATACCGTTGGAAAGCTCCCAGTCCTCATTAATGACATGAGTGATCGAAATATTTTCACGTTCTGCCAGCACATCAAGAAATGTGCGGACTTTAGTGCCCCGGTAACCGGTGATGACAAAAAATTCGTCAACACCACCGGCCCGTAGAGTATTAATTACCCGTTCGATGATGGGCACACCATTGAGTTCGAGCAGGGGTTTAATGTCCCCCTTCTCGCGCATTCTGGTGCCTTGTCCTGCAGCGGCTATCAAACACTTCATGATATCACCTCTATGTTGGTGTTATTCAGCAGCACTTAAGGCGCTGACACGGCTTGCGATAAACTCTTCAGTCATCTCATAGGCCTGATCATCTGTAAACTGCTTAGGCGGATGCTTGCAGAAATAAGCAGAAGCACCGTGAATGATACCGCCTTCGCCGTTAAGCAAGGCCAGTTTGCAACAACGGATCATGTCGATAGCAACACCGGCAGAGTTCGGTGAATCTTCAACGCTCAGACGCAGTTCGATATTCATTGGCACGCCACCAAACAGGTCGCCTTCCATGCGCAGGAAGCAAAGTTTGTTGTCATTCTGCCATGGAATATAGTCCGATGGGCCGATATGGATGTTATCGGGATGCAGACGTTCACCGGCAACAGACTGCACGGCTTCGGTCTTGGAAATTTTCTTTGATTCCAGACGATCCTGATTTTTCATATTGAGAAAGTCTGTGTTGCCGCCCGTGTTAAGCTGATAGGTGCGTTCGAGCACAACGCCGCGTTTGGCGAACAGGTCAGTCAAAGTACGGTGAGTGATGGTCGCGCCCAACTGAGCTTTGATGTCATCACCGATAAGGGGCAGTTTTGCAGCTTTAAATCTTTCGGCCCATTCCGGGTTGGAGGCGATGAAAACCGGCATATTGTTAATATATGCAACACCCGCTTCCAGCGCACATTCCGCATAGAATTTTGCGGCTTCTTCAGAACCCACAGGCATATAGTTGGTCAGGATTTCCGCACCGCTTTCTTTTATCTCACGAACGATATCTTCTTTGGTCGCAGAAGGCGTGTCGTCCAACAGGAAAGTACGATCATCATCATAATCAGCCATATGAGGGGAAACACCATCTAGCACATTGCCCATCTTAACGATGGTACCGCTCAAAGGCAGGTCGCCATGAAAAACGGTTGTGCAGTTAGGTTTTTCAAAGATGGCTTCATTGACGTCCTTGCCAACTTTACGTTTATCAACATCAAAAGCGGCAACCACTTCGATATCGCAGGGGCGATAGCCACCCACTTCCCAATGCATCAGTCCGGGAACTCGCTTGGCTTCGCCAACTTTTTCCGGCGTATAAAAATACAAGCCCTGAATTAGGGAGCTGGCACAGTTACCAATACCAGCGATTGCTATTTTGATTTTTGACATATCTTAAACCTTATAATTTGTTCTTCGTGAAGAATATTAAGCAAACAAAGGGAAGAGAACAGCGTTCCTTCCCGAAAATTTCGAATTTATGACACACATATATCATAAAAATTTAACAGAACAAGCATTTAACAGTTACATGGAACCTGTCTTTGCGTTATAGCTTCTGGCCATAAATGATAAAAAGAGAGAGTTTCGGCATGGCAGGCCCATACAAAAGATTTGTAAAACCCACATTGTCAGTGATATTATCAATGGCATTGGCTCTATTAATTACCGCATGTTCGGACAAGGAAAAGGAACAAAAAGTGCATACTACAGAATCTGGTCTTAAATATGAAATACTGACTGAAGGAACAGGCGCAAGCCCCACAGCCGAAGACAGCGTCACCGTGCATTATGAAGGCACACTTATGGATGGCACTAAATTCGATAGCTCATATGACCGCGGCGAAACCATCACATTCCCTCTGAACCGGGTTATCAAAGGCTGGACCGAAGGCGTGCAGTTGATGAAAGAGGGCGCAAAATATAAATTCACAATCCCCTCAGATCTTGCTTATGGCGAGCAGGGCGGTGGCCCTATTCCGCCAAATTCCGATCTGATCTTCATCGTTGAATTATTCAAGGTTGAAGTTGACGAAGGTAAAGTGTTTCTTGAAGACAATATGAAAAAAACCGGCATCACGGTTACCGATAGCGGCTTGCAGTATGAAGTTCTGCAAGAAGGTGCAGGCAAAAGCCCCAGTGCCACGGACCGCGTGACCGTCCATTATGAGGGCACGTTGATTGACGGCACTAAATTCGACAGTTCCTATGATCGGGGCGAGCCGATAGATTTTGGTTTGAATCAGGTTATTCGCGGTTGGACAGAAGGTGTTCAATTGATGAAGGAAGGGTCGAAATACAAATTTTTCATCCCGTCCGAACTGGCTTACGGTGAGCAAGGATCACCAGGGGCTATCCCGCCTAATGCGGCGTTGATCTTCACGGTTGAACTGATCCGCGTAAATTAAGTTTTAAAAAAACGGCCCCTGATATATTCTGTATATCTCTGGGGCCGTTTTTTTTATTAGAGTTGACCGAGCATATGATCCGCACTGGATACATGGAATTCGCCGGGGCCTTCCACATTTAAGCTCGTCACCGTGCCATCCTCAACGATCATTGAAAAACGCTGTCCGCGCATACCCATGCCATAAGGTCTGCCATCCATTTCAAGGCCAAGTGCTTTGGAAAAATCACAGTTGCCATCGGCTAACATGCTGACCTTGCCACCCGCATTCTGGGACTTGCCCCAAGCACCCATGACAAAGGCATCATTGACCGCAATACAGACAATCTCATCAACGCCTTTTGCTGTAAAACTTGCGGCTTGCTCCACATAACCCGGCAGGTGCTTTGCGGAACAGGTCGGGGTGAAAGCCCCCGGCACAGAAAATAAAGCCACCTTGCGGCCGCCGAAAATATCTGCGGTTGTTCTGGGAACTGGCCCTTCTGCGGTCATTTCAACGAGGGTTACTTCCGGTAATTTATCGCCAACGGCTATGGTCATAATATATCTTTCTCTGGTTGTTTTGGTTTGGTTGCATAGAGCAATATAAAAGAAAGCACAAAAGGTACAAGCCTTTCAAGTATATCGCCGACAGAATTTGGTTGCAGGTAAAAATATATGGTCAGAGCCAGCCCCGTCACCATGGCGGGAAGAACTGCTTTCGGGTTCAGGCTTACGCCGGCGAGACGCAAAACCACCACCGGACCAAAGGCCGACCCCAATGCCCCCCAAGCAAACAGGACGCGGGAGAATATATCGGACGGCAGTAGAATTGCCACCGCCACGGACAGCGCACATAACAGGCTGATCACCAGTCGGGATACCCAAAGCCGGCTTTCACCCTCATCCGGCTCACCCATTATATCATGGGCAACGGCAGAAGCGCTGACCAGTAATTGACTGTCCGCCGTTGACATGATGGCGCTGAGAACGGCGGCAAGTAAGATGGCACCGAGTACCGTCGGCATCAGGTTATCGGTCATGATAAAAAACAATTGTTCCGGATCGGCAAGGGGCGCAGAGATCAGGACTTTGCCGCATAGCCCAAGCAGCACCATATTGCCCAGCACGATGAAGAACCAGAATATGGCTAGCTTCTGCGCTGTCTTGACCGCTTTTGCATCGCGGATTGACATGAAGCGGGTTAACAGATGGGGTTGACCGAAAGTGCCAAGGCCCATGGCGAGTATCCCAATGATAAAGCCCGCCGCCATCAGACCCGCATTGGGGCCGGTGAGAGACATCTGTTCGGGCGTTGATACCGCCTGCAGTCCCGCCCATAAGCCTGAAAATCCGCCAACTTCCATCAGCGCCAATCCGGGCAGGACAATGGCCGCCAATAGCATCAACATACCCTGCAATGTATCGGTCAGAGCCACGGCCCAGAAGCCACCAAGCAGAGTATATATCAAAACAATGCCGCCGCCGAGCATGATGCTGGTGGATACGGGCATATCAAATGTGGCGGCGAAGGCCTTGCCCGCCCCCATGAACTGGGTCGCTACATAAAAAGTAAAACAGAAAGTCACCACTGCGGCAGCAAGCAGGCGAATGTTTCTGCGAGTCTTTGCTGTGCCCTCAAGCGCGAGCAGGTCCGTGACCGTCACCAGATTCTTTTCTGCGGCTATTCTTTGCAGGCGCGGGGCCAGCCAAATCCATGAGGCACCATGACCCCAGATTAAGCCAAAGAAAATCCAGATGGCAGAAATCCCCATGGTGAAGGCCGCCGCGCTCAGGCTAAGTATTGTCCATGCGGAGGCGGAACTTGCCGCGTAGCTGATCGAGGCGACAAATGGCCCGAGTGTGCGCCCGCCGATGAAAAAATCCGCATTATTATGGGTCCGTTTTTGCGCCCACAGGCCGATCAGGATCAAGATGACTTTATAGGTGATCAGAACGATCAGAACCGTTATCTCTTTTGACATATTTTTCTGTTTTTTTTCCGTGTTATTACTAGGCAATCATATATGCAAGCAGAAATTTTCACCAGTAGCATACAAAAAATTTGACTGTTTAGGAAAATAATATAGCGGTAATTGAATGAAACACTTGATATCCTTGTGTTTATGGGAATAGTATGAACGTTAGTTTTAATATAATAAAAATCTTCGGGAGTGATCATGAATAAATACACCACAATTTCGTCTATAATCGCACTTACCACCGCATTATCGGCGACCAGCTATACGGCCTTCGCAGCAGATGAACACTTTGTCATTGAAGATATTGTTGTTACGGCGACAAAAAGATCTGAGCGTATGAAAGATGTTCCGATCTCTATGTCAGCTTTGGGATCAGAGCAGATTGACCAGACCGGCGTGCGCGACTTGAAATCAATTGCGGAATATATTCCAAACCTGCAAATCAGCCAGTCCAATGACTTTCGCTCAACCGTGACCATTCGCGGTGTTGGCGCGCAAAGCCGGAACATTGGTTTTGATGCCCGTGTGGGTGTTTATGTGGACGGTGTTTATATGGGGCAGTCCCCATCACTTAACCAAGAACTGCTTGATCTGGAACGTGTTGAAGTTCTTCGTGGCCCACAGGGGACTTTGTTTGGTAAAAATACCGTGGCGGGTGCTATCAATCTGGTGAGCAAAAAACCAAATGAAGAATTCGCCGGACAGGTTACCGCAGATGTGGGTAATCTGGGTTATACGGAATTTAAAGCTAGTGTGAATATTCCGATTTCCGATAAGGTATTCACTAAATTCACTATCGCTAAAGCAGACCGTGATGGTTATGTGAAGAATATTGTCACGGGCAATAATTTGATGGAAGTTGATAGTTTGGCTTACCGTGCGCAACTCCGCATTCAGGCCAGTGACCAGTTTGAGATCAACGCCTCGTTTGACGGCTTGAATAGTGATGCTTTGATTCTGGTGGGTAAACCACTGACAGATACCTTCAATTTATTCCCCAATCAGACCGCACCGAACGATCGGGAAGTGGCTTTTGATCTAGACCCAGATGATAAAAGAGACGTTTATGGCGGCCATCTGGATCTAAATTATGAACTGGATAGTGGCTTCACTATTAAGTCCATAACCGGATATCGCAATACTGATGCGGTTTATACTAACCAGACCGACTATTCCCCACTGGATATTGTGACCATTAGATTCGCCGATAAATATAAGCAATTCACCGAAGAACTTCAGTTCATCTCACCCGATGATGAGAAATTCACCTATATGGTTGGGCTCTATTATTATGATCAGGAAGCTGAAACCCAGCGTGATGCCAATATTGGTACGGATTTCTTCGAGGGTTTCTTCCAAGTGTTTGGTGTGCCAGTGGCAGCGAATGAGGTTATTCGTCAGACATTAGGTTTTGGTGTACCAGGCGTTGATAAAACAACCAATTTTGGTATCGTAAACACAAAAAGTTATGCGGCTTATTTCAATGGAATGTATAAGGTTACCGATAGATTTAAAATTGGTTTCGGTATGCGTTATTCCATCGAAGATAAAGACGTTAACTGGACAGCAGACGGTCGCTTCTCAGGTCATCCATTGCTTATTCCAGATTCATTATCAGGTCTGCCTGATTTGGTAAATCCTGAAAATGCCGGCAATACTATTGGTACTACAATTAGCGTAGAATCTATTGCAGCGGTGAATTTCTTCTCTCCTGCGGCCGCGGCACAGCTTGCCCCCTTCATCAGTTTGAATAACCTTGCTTTTAATACTGGTACAACGGGTCCTGATCCATTGAACCCACAACCGCTGATCAATGACAGGCAGGATAAATTCTTCGCGCCGTCTATTAACCTGATGTATGCGGTGACTGATGACGTGAATATTTATGCCAAATATTCATCGGGTTATAAGAGTGGTGGCTTTAACCTTGATTTCATTAACGCAGATGAGTTGATTGCCAATGCTGGGCTTGAATTTGATAAAGAAACTGTAGATAGTTTCGAGGTCGGCTTTAAAGGCAGCTTCATGGATAATCGGATTAAGTTGAATATGGCTGGATTTATATCCAACTATGACGACTATCAGGTTAACCAGTTTGTTGACCTTGGCGGCGGCCGGACATCTATCCGTATTACCAATGCGGCGAAAGTCAGTACTAAGGGTATCGAAGTTGAAGCGACGTGGCATGCTACGGATGAATTGTCTTTCAATGGGTCGCTAGGTGTTCTTGATGCTACCTTTGATGAATTCCTTGAAGGAGGCGCTGGAGGGTCGGATGTTTCTGGAAACCGTCTGCCGAATGCGACAACATCAAATGCATCTTTCAGTGCGCAATATTATCATGAACTTGAAGATTTCGATTCAACCTTGTTGATGCGTGTCGACCTAACCTATAGAAGCGGATTTTACACAACAGTGAATAACGATACTGTTGCTGATCTTAATCCAATATCGCCCTTCTTTGGTGCGGTTCAAACACCGTTCGATTACATTGAATCAATGACAATGATCAATGCGCGGGTTGGACTGATTTCCAATAGTGCAGGTTGGGAAGTTTATCTTTGGGGTAAGAACCTTACTGATCAGCGGAAATATGTTGATGATCTGCGGGACTTCTTTGGTACTATCGCTCGGTTCCCGAACCTGCCACGGACTTATGGGGTTGAGGCAGTGTTCAACTTCTAAAATTTATCTTCAGTTATTAATAAAGGGAAGCCATTGTGCTTCCCTTTTTTTATCGCTGATGGACAGTAACCTTAGCCTCATTGGCCCCGCCATTTTTGAGTAACAAGGTCAGGGTCAAATTTTGTCCTGCCAGTGAGTGTTTCTTGTTATAGGAAACTTCAAACCTGCCTTTGCCCGTTGAAGTGGCCCGCCCGAACAAGATGCCGTCCGGCCCTTCGACAATGATATCCTCGACTTGGGTATAACTTTCCGGCAAGTGGATTGTCAGTATATCTGGCTGTTTTTTATCAGAGGCGGCTAAAATATCCTTGCCGGGTATTTTGGCAGGAACCAGATCACGATAGCGATTAAGTTGAGCCTTCTGAAAGCGGGATATTTTAATGTTCTTTAGGGAAGAAACCTCAAGACGGTAGCTTCCCTCCTGTGGAATACAGACATCTGCGCAGATTAAATATTGCAAGTCTAGGGCAAGGGATACCGGCTCGCCAGAATCGGTAATTTTCACCTCTATGGGCAGGGTTATCTCATCATGATAAATAAAAGTATCCATGTTGAAGATATGATATAGCTCCGGCTTGGGCCATTTAACCGTAATGGTATTGACGTTACGTTTTTCTTTCCATGACCAGTGCGGCGGCAATCCGGCATCTCCCGGTGTGCGCCAATAGGTCTTCCAGCCATCTTTAAGCGATAGCTGCCAGCCCAGATGGAGTATCTTTTTTTCTGTGTCATAACCGCCAACAAACAAGCGTGACTTGGTATATTGATCAATGGTCCATCTGGATGATAAATTTTCCGCAAGTGCCGTCTGTGGAAAAATAACGGGATATATCAGGCCGGCAACGGCTATGGAAAAAGGTATACTTCTCATCATGCTCATTTTGTTTCTGTTTATTCCAAGACTATTATTATATAGTTCATATATGGGTATCATAATCAATATTATGTGAAAATTATGTCAATATATATTCAGGTCGTAAATTTAAATGATTAAAGCAACCTATCTTGACGGACAGTTATTACTTGCCATGCCGAGCATGACTGACCCGCGTTTTGACCGCAGTGTCATCTATATGTGTAGCCATAGCGAAGAAGGGGCTATGGGGATAGTGATTAATTCCCATGCGGTAAATATCGACTTCCCCAACCTGCTGGATCAACTGGATGTTACTTATGATTCTGAACAGCTTTTTCTCCTTGAAAAAGAAGATGAGGAAATTACCCTTCATGCCGGAGGCCCGGTTGAGGTCGGTCGCGGGTTTGTCCTGCATACCGCAGATTATGTTCAGAAATCAACTATGGTCATTTCGGAAACCATCGCCTTGACCGCAACGGTTGATATTTTATCTGCCATAGCGCAGGGAACGGGGCCTGCCAATTATATTGTGGCACTTGGTTATACCGGATGGGGCGGGGGTCAGCTTGAGGAAGAGATAAACCGTAACAGCTGGCTTAATATTGAAGCAGATGAAGAATTGCTCTTTCGAACCGATCTGGATTTGAAATGGGCCCGCGCGATGGCAAAGCTCGGCGTTGACATAACCATGCTATCAACCTATGCGGGGAATGCATAGCTGCATTGAGTATTTAGCCACTGGTCGTGTAACTACCAACCCCCTATATTCACCTTAGATGTTTAAGACATCTTTGATTGAAAATTCTCCCCGAATTTCTCAATCTGCTGTGTTCCCTTCCCTCCTATTGTGGAGCATGGCTGTTTCATATTTTCCCTAGATATGAAGCCTCCCTATATTTTGTAACTTGCCGGGTTTTTTAACCCGGCATTTTTTTTGGATAACCTCTTTCTTAAAGTGATCAACCGGCCTCTTACCTAGGCCATACAAGTAACATCCGGCTGCTTAATCATCTAATGTAAGTGCGGCCATTTCCTATGGTATTGGGTTGTGTTAAAAATAGTTTATTTATGTTATGGTTGCAGAAGGGGAATTTATTTTTTGGAGAAATAAAATGATACCTTGGGAAATAGAGGGCGAGGAATTTGGCAATTGTAATTGTGATTATGGTTGCCCCTGTCAGTTTAACGCTCTACCTACGCACGGTAGTTGTGAAGCTGTTGTAGGTATTCAAATTAATAAGGGGCATTTTGGGGATGTAAATTTAGATGGGTTACGGGCGGCTATGGTTGTATGGTGGCCCGGTCCGGTTCATGAGGGTAATGGCAAGATGCAAGTCATTGTTGATGAGCAGGCCAGTGACGCGCAGCGTGATGCTATCGTGAAAATTATTCATGGTGAAGAAACTGAGCCTATGTCTACGGTTTGGTTCGTTTATTCAGCCATGTGTCCGACCAAGCTCCCGACCCTTTCCAAAGCCATAACATTGGAAATTAATATAGAGGAGAGAGTGGGCAAGATAATGGTGCCGGATGTTTTTAAAACCGTAGGGGAGCCTATTCGTAATCCTGTCACGGGAGAGACCCATCGCGCCCGCATCGATCTGCCCAATGGGTTTGAATATGACATTGCCGAAATGGGAAGCGCCAGCACCGAGGCCATTGGCGCTATCAAGTTAAGCCTTAAAGACAGTTATGGTCAATTTAATAAATATCACCTCAGCAATGACGGCCCTGTTAGAAGGGCTGCATGAGTGTAACTCTGGAAGGACTGCTTCGTCAGGACCGCATAATCGTCATTGCCGGGCTTTCCATTGTTATCTTGCTGGCGACCCTATACACGCTGTTTGGTGTTGGTATGCAAATGTCAGCCATCGAAATGACGGGCAGCATGAATAAGTCGATGATGATGATGCCTGCCCTATGGACGCCGGGCTATTTCAGTCTGGTATTTCTCATGTGGTGGGTGATGATGATTGCCATGATGGTCCCTAGTGCTTCGCCGACAATTCTGCTGTATGCGGCATTGAACAGGCAAATGAAGCCAGCGAAAGACGTTATGCTTAAAGCGGGACTTTTCTTGGCGGGTTATCTGTCAGCTTGGGCATTCTTCAGCTTTCTTGCTACATTATTGCAATGGTTGCTGGAGTTTCGCGCTCTGGCTTCACCAATGACCATGATGGTTACCAGCACATATCTCGGAGCAGGTATTTTACTGGCGGCGGGGATATATCAATTCACACCGCTCAAGCGTGCTTGTCTTAATCATTGCCGGGAGCCAGTACGGTTTCTTACAGAACGGCGGCGGCCGGGTCGCAGGGGTGCGTTTCTTATGGGGTTGGAGCATGGTGGTTTCTGTCTCGGTTGTTGCTGGTTCTTAATGGCCTTGTTATTTTTCGGCGGTATTATGAATCTATATTGGATTGGCGGCCTGGCACTTTTTGTATTGTTTGAAAAACTTGTGCCAAACGGTCATTGGGTGGGATATGCAGGCGGTCTTGCTTTAATTGTTACGGGGGGGAATATGTTGAGACTAGCTATGTAATTTTATTCTAATTTACTTGCTCCGGTTGAACTTTCTGTATAGTATTTCACGCTGATGTTATAGCTTTATAGTGCGGACATAGTTACTTATGCTTACAAAATATAGCCATCCTCCTGAAATGCCGAAAATTGTTATAGATGATGACGGCATCTTGAATGTACATTTTGGCACTATTATGGTGACTGTAGAACATGTTGTTTACAGGGCAGATATTCAGCGGAAATTAGCGCCGGGGAGAAAATTACCTGTTATGGTCGTAGGAGAGGCAGCGGTCAGCGTTCGGGTTAAGATCGCTGAAATGTGCCGTTCGAAATGGGTTGCGGATGTTACATCTGCCATGGCCGTTGTTAGCCCAACTAAGGTCGGGCGGGTGTTGGGTAATATCTTTATGAGTATTCATAAAAACCCCTACCCCACCAAGCTATTCGATAACGAAGAAGATGCACTGGCGTGGTTGCGGCAGTATCTGAAGCCGGATCAAGGGAAATAATGCCGTGTCCGGTTGGCAATGGCGACCAGTGACAGCATGACAGGAACCTCAACCAATACCCCTACAACGGTGGCAAGGGCCGCACCCGAATGAAGCCCAAACAGTGATATGGCAACGGCGACCGCAAGCTCAAAGAAATTAGACGTGCCGATCAGGCAGGCGGGTGCCGCAATATTATGGGGCAGTTTCATAGCCTTAGCCGCGCCGTAAGCTATGACAAAAATCCCATAAGTCTGGATGAGCAGGGGGATGGCGATGAGTATAATGGCCAGCGGCTGGGCAAGGATTGTTTGGGCCTGAAAACCAAATAACAGCACCACTGTAGCCAGTAAACCTACCACAGACCAGGGTTTGAGCCGCTGAATAAACCGGTTCAGATGCTGATGATTGTTTTTTGTATTCAGTTTTTTGCGGGTAAAATATCCTGCAATCAAGGGCAGCAGGACATATAAAACAACGGACAGCAGCAGGGTTTCCCACGGCACAGTAATATCGCTGATCCCCAGTAGAAATGCGGCGATGGGGGCAAAGGCGAATATCATGATGAGGTCATTGACCGACACTTGGACGAGCGTGTAGTTAGGGTCGCCTTTAACCAGTTGGCTCCAGACAAATACCATGGCCGTACAGGGGGCCACACCAAGCAGGATCATGCCGGCGATATATTCACTGGCTGTTTGGGGATCGACAAAATCCACAAAAATAACTTTAAAAAACAACCATCCCAAAGCCGCCATGGAAAAGGGTTTGATCAGCCAGTTGATGGTCAGGGTCAGCAAGAGGCCTCTGGGCCGTTTACCGACATCCTTTATCGCTGTAAAATCTATCTGTACCATCATGGGATAGATCATCACCCAGATCAGCGCGGCAACCACTAAGTTAACATGGGCAAATTCCAGATCGGCAATCGTGATAAATAACTCGGGTACTATGTTGCCTGTTGTAACCCCCGCTATGATACATAACCCAACCCAAAGTGATAAATAACGCTCAAAAATACCCATTTGCCTATACCCTTGTTTTTTTAATGTTTAATTTGATACTACGGCATATATCAAATTGTCAACATAATTGACTTGGAAAAATCGTTAATTGGGGTATTGTCAATATATGGATCAAGAATTTGCTATAGAAAATTTTTCCGCCCTTGCGCAGGACAGCCGACTGGCAATATTTCGTTTGCTGGTCAGCAGGGAACCACGGGGGCTACCTGTTGGTGAGATATCGCGTCAGTTGGATATTATCCCTTCAACGCTTTCGGGCCATTTGGGTATT
>DAOWHQ010000006.1:0-2132 GCA_030641355.1 Alphaproteobacteria bacterium | reverse complement strand
GATGTCTGAAATTAATGGCGAGCAGGTATTTGGCCTTAAGTTTAATGAATCACGTAACATGGAATGGATGGATAAAGTATTCCATGCAAAATATGATGCTGAAACCAACGATGTCTCCTTGCTTCAGCCTCTAGAAGGTAATTCCTTCTTCTATGAAGATGAACTTGCTCAAATTGAGACCGAGCTAGCTGAATCACTTGCGGATGCCATGAAGAATGCAACTAATATCCGAATGGACCGCACATTGCAGGAAGATCAGTCTGCTGAAACAGATTTTCCAGCAGCACATTAATCAAGTTGAGTTATTAGAATGATAGAAAAGCGTATTAACAATATAACCGAAGCTATCGCAGATATATCTGATGGTTCGGTCATTATGATTGGTGGTTTTGGTGAGGCGGGAAGTCCCACCGAATTAATCCATGCTCTAATTGATCATGGGGCCAAAGACCTGACGGTGATCAACAACAACACTGGCAATGGCGAGGTTGGGCTGGCAGCCTTGATAGGTAATGGACAGGTTAGAAAAATGATATGCTCTTACCCACGGTCCAGCCACTCAAAGATTTTTCCTGAACTTTACCGTGCGGGGAAGATCGAGCTTGAAATTGTTCCTCAGGGAACACTTGCTGAACGCATTCGTGCAGGTGGCGCAGGGATTCCGGCTTTCTATACTGCGACAACCGTTGATACGCCATTAGCGGATGGCAAAGAAATTCGGACTATAGACGGCAGAGATTACGTTCTGGAATATGGTCTGAAAGCTGATTACGCATTGATCAAATGTGAAATGGCTGATCGATTGGGTAATCTGATTTATAATAAAACCGCCCGCAATTTTAATCCGATCATGTGCACGGCAGCGAAAACAACGATTGTACAGGCTAGAAAGATTGTAAAAGTGGGTGGTCTTGATCCTGAAATTATTGTGACACCAAATGTATTTGTAGATCGCGTTGTCGAGGTATCTAATCCCATTATTGAATCCCAGCTTATTGAAGAAGGGGTGCGCTACCCATGACCACTGAAAACTCAAAAGTAAAAGGATGGACACGGGAACAGATGGCGAAACTTGCCGCTATGGATATCCCTGATGGGTCTTATGTGAATCTTGGAATTGGTATTCCTGAATTGGTGGCTAAATTTGTGCCTGAGGGTCGCGAATTTATTTACCACACCGAGAATGGTTTACTGGGCATGGGCCCTGCACCAAAAGCCGGTGAGGAAGACCATGAATTGATCAATGCCGGCAAAAAGGCGGTGACGGCCAATCCCGGAGCAAGTTTCTTTCATCATGGCGACAGCTTTACCATGATCCGTGGTGGACATATTGATGTTTGTGTTCTGGGGGCTATGCAGATTTCGCAGGAAGGCGATCTGGCAAATTGGTCTACGGGTGCGCCTGATGCCATACCGGCTGTGGGTGGTGCTATGGATTTGGTGGCAGGTGTTAAAACCATATTTGTGATTAGCCAGCACACCACCAAAAACGGTGTGGCGAAACTAGTTGAAAAATGCAGTTATCCCTTAACGGGTAAAAAAGTTGTGACCCGTATTTTCTCCGACTTGGCGATTATTGATGTAACGCCGGAAGGGTTCCGTGTGCTTGAGTTGGCCCCCGGTGTTTCTTTCGAAGAGGTTTGTAAAAAGACAGACGCACCATTATTGCCCATTAAGGAGAATTAAGAATGTCTACTGGCTCAAGCCCAAAAAGTGCTGCCTTATTTGAACGGGCAAAAAAAGTCCTTCCCGGTGGCGTTAGCCGTAACACCCTGTTACGAGGAGCGCACCCGCTTTATGTCGCACAGGGAAAAGGCTGTAAAGTTATTGATATTGACGGTGTGGAGCGTCTTGATTTTGCCAATAATATGGCATCTCACATTCATGGTCACGCCTTCCCGCCGATTGTAAATGCAATTTCCGAACAGCTAAAGCTTGGCACGGCCTTCACTATGGCGACGGAAGCAGAGGTCAGATATGCAGAGCATATGTGCAGCCGTTCACCGAATTTTGATAAAATTCGTTTTGTAAATTCCGGTACTGAGGCCGTTATGGCTGGCATGAAAGCTGCGCGTGCCTTCACGGGTCGGCCCAAAATTGCCAAGGTCGAAGGCAGTTATCACGGCGCCTAT
>DAOWHQ010000170.1:0-4284 GCA_030641355.1 Alphaproteobacteria bacterium | reverse complement strand
TAATCAGGGTAACGATACGGTTCATGGAGGTGCGGGAACCGATACTGTATTTTTGAGTGGTACTATTGATGATTATCAACTCACTAACCATGGCGACGGTCATTGGACAGTGGTGGGATTGGATGGCACAAACGAACTCTATGATGTAGAGCTACTGAACTTTGTTGGGTCTTCGCCCATATCACTCAATGAATTTAGCCCCCCCCTTGTTACAGATGATACATTTGATGTTGATGAAAATCAGATACTTGATTTCACCGCAGCAGATTTAATTGCCAATGACATTGACCCAAACGGCGACCCTTTATTAGTCACCGCATTGAACTTTATCACAGGTTCAAAACTTGAAGGTAATATTACTACGGGTATGGCAAGCGGCGGCATCTCTACGATTAGCCTTAATGCGGGCACAGATTTTGACGAGCTTGCCGAGGGCGAGACCTACGTTGAAGACATTACCTATACGGTTACAGATGGCACCAAAGACAGTATGGGAACGATTACAATTACGGTAACGGGTACCAATGATGTGCCGGTATTAACCGGATTTAATATTTCCGAACTTATTGATGCCGCAGCGGGTATTATTGACACTGTTACTGCCACGGATGCTGATGCTGGTGATAGCGTCAGCTTTGCCATAACGGGTGGTAATGCTGATGGATTTTTCTCTATCAATGCTGATACGGGTGAAATTTCATCCGTAAAAACACTTGATGTTGAAGGTGAATTCGCGTTGGAAATAACGGGTACTGACCTTACGGGAGCTACCGATATCACCACTGCCACGATTAGGGTTGGCAATGCCAATGCTTCTCCCGTTGCCGCGAATGCCGGTATATTGGCATTAAGCGAAGCGGTAGGGGCAACAGCCATGCGTATTAAGGCCCCAACGGATATTGACGGCGATGTACTGACAATCACAGTGGATAGTGCGCCAAGCAATGGAACTGTCAAGCTCGCTGATGGTACAACCGTTGTGACAGCAGGAAGTACATTAAGTGCTACTGATTTTGCCGGACTAACATTTACACCAAATTCAGGCTCAGGCGGAAGCAATGCAACATTCGGATATACCGTGACCGATGGTAATGGTGGCAGTTCCAGTAGTAGTCAGTCGATAAATATTTCTGCTTCCCCATCAAACAGCCCTTATATCTGGGGCCATACGCCACAAACAGGTTATGTTCTCTTTACTGAGGATGGGGCGACTATTGCCCATGCGGGAAATTTGCCAGTCTCGCCTTTTGCCGAAAGTTTTCACGCTGTCGGTACGGTAGGCGGTTCTTATTATTTCTTTTCCAATAACGATACTAATATTGGTATTTTTTCCTTCGACGGAACAACATATGACTTTGTCACGACTGGAACCTTTCACCAGGAGGTAGGCATATTGATTGGGGATAGTTTTTACTGGGCCTCTGGTATAGCTTCTGAGGTTGACCAATCATCTCTTGGTACTGAGCTAAGGGTAATAAACCTCGTAACAGGTGTCGAAGAAAGTTTCGATATCAAGGTAGGTTCATCAAGTTCTTCGCCATCAAGTTTCATAAATATTGGCGGACAGGTTTATTTTACAGCAGCACCAGAATCGTCCTTTGATCGAGTGTGGTTTACGGTCACAGAGAATTCTGCTGGGGACTATATTTTATCAGAAGCGATCCTACCGGAAAATGTGGATTTGCCGATCGATACCACGGGAGAGGTCTTTTATTACCTGGTTCAGGACAGTGTGAATGGTGGTGAATTATGGGGATTTGATGGTGTTAATGCAGGTTTGGTCGTTGATATTAACGACGGCGGCCGTGACAGTTTGGCCCTCGTCATCACCCAGTCAGGTAATGATGCTTATTTTAGTGGTAGTGACGGTGGCTACGGTCGGAAGAATTTTTTCTATGATGGTGATACATCAACGGTTGTCGCTTTTAACGGGCCGGATATTGGCGCATTTGGCACAGCAAAAGTTATATATAATGGCAACTTTTATTTTGGCACAACCAGTTTATTGGTTTTTGATGGTGTAACGATAACGTCCGTCGCTAATCAGCCTTTTTCTGGGGTAACGTATGGCGAATCTCTAAAACAGGTTGGCGATAAGATGGTGATAAAAAGTGCCGATGGCGACTTTTGGTTATTTGACGGAACTGATTTTAGTCAACCAGCATTACCAGCAGAATTGGGCGGCGGCAGTCTGGCGGCGGAACTTTTTGATGCGACGGAGGTTGACGGCCTGATTTATTTTACATTGGGTGCAGACAACAGCAATGTGCAGGTCATCTACGATGGCACAAATTTCACAACACTCAGTGATCCTTATGGTAATACGGCAAGCTCTGACATCGATATTCTTTTTGAGAATTCCTTGGGTAACGTGATTTTTTCAGGAAGTGACGGCGTAACGGACGCTCTAATTTTTTCCTCTGATGGAACCACGATCACACCGATCACCGGTACTGATCTTGATATTTTGACGGATGCCAATACCTTTACCTTCACAGAATACCAAGGTAGCACTTATTTCTACGTTATTCCCCCCGGAGAATCATCTGTCCGGCTCTATAAGTTCGATGGAACAAATGTGTCTCCCGCATCTGATACGGAGGCCAGCCCCACACTTGGTGGAAACACTTTGTTTGTTTTTGATGGTAAACTCTATTTTAATTCTTTTAATAGTTTCACGGGTTCCCAAGCATGGAGTTTTGATGGTACGAACTATGCCGAATTTGATTTTAACGGATTATCATCGAGTATTTCTAATCCAGCTCTTTTTAATGGTAATATGATCTTTTCTGGCAGTGGTGCGAGTGGAGAGGGTGTGGAATTCTGGGTTTATGATGGGACCAATTCGCCAACTATGTTTGATCTGAACGCTGGCAGCAGCAGTTCAAGCCCACGTGATTTTACCGTAATCGGCGATAAACTGTATTTTAGTGCGACGGGTGCTGGTAATGACAGAGAATTATGGGTCTATGATGGCACCAACGCACCAACCATGATCAATGTGCGGGCATCAGGCAGTGCCTCTCCTGCTATATTATTTGAATTTCAGGGCGACGTTTATTTCAAGGCTTGGACATCATTCGATGGTAATCAGTTATTTAAATATAATGAAACCGATGGCTCAACTCAGATTACCTCTGTTGCAGTTCAATCACCTCACGCGGTGCTACCCGTAGGGGACACGGTCTATTTCATTAAAAGAACCGATGCTACGGGTTATGAACTATGGTCTTATGATGGAACTAATGCGCCGACATTGGCTTTTGACAGCACCCCGGGAATATATGGCATGAGCAGTGGTGCTCAACTATTCGAAATGGGTGGGCAGTTGGTAGTATTTACCGGCGATTCCATCTTCAGTTGGGACGGTGCTAACGCCACAATCCTGATGACCGGGAATATCAGTGAGGTATCACAATATGGTAATCAGCTTTTCATACTGGCCGAGGGCGATTTGGGTGATGGTACTTTCTCTGGTCAGGAGCTTTGGGTAACGGACGGAACAACTGCGGCAACATTGGTAGATGATTTGAACACACAACCCGGCGGCCCTGCAGTATTTGACATTGTAACGGACCCATTTGTTGACCCAGATACTACTGGACTTACACTGAATGGTGGCAATGGCGATGATGTGCTTGTTTCAGGTGCAACTAATGACACGATGACCGGCGGTCTGGGGGATGATGTTTTTGTCTTTGACAATAACTGGGGTGATGACATCATTACGGATTATGAGGATGGTATCGACCTCATTGATTTTAGTGATGCTGGGCTTGTTTTTGCTGATTTGACAATCACGGATGTGGGTGGCGATACGCTCATTGAAGACGGTAGTGGTAACAGCATTACCCTTACGGGAATTGCAGCTACTGATATAACGACTGATGATTTTATCTTTTAAAGAACAAGATCAATAAGGGGGTATTCTATGCACTCATTCATATGAGATAAATGCATTAAGAATATCTCCTGTTGTGTTCAGTAATTCAAATTCGGCCAAGTGCGCACGGCTCTTGGTTTTTATGGCCTGAATTCGTACCATCATCATTTTATCTTTAGCCTCCAGCAAGTAGGGTAATCCGGCAAGACTGGCTTCTACTTCTTTTTCAATACCACGTAATGATTTTTTTTCTGCCGATAGTGCTGATTGCCAAGAACTTGATACATGGCGTACAGAATTTAGTGTGACAAAAGCGGTTTTGGCTTTTTGTTTTGTTCTGCTCTCAATACTGTTTTTTGTATGGCGTGTGCGCCAGAGATCATGTTTGGCCTGTCGTATTT
>DAOWHQ010000255.1:0-4305 GCA_030641355.1 Alphaproteobacteria bacterium | reverse complement strand
GGCGCAGGTGATCCATGCTCAGGTCATGGGCCAGAGCACGGCCCAGAAAAATACTATTCATGCCGCCCGCAGATGCGCCCGCGACCACATCAACAATGACCCTAAGCCCCAGCTCCGGTGAAAGTGCTTTGAGGATGTCGAAATATACCAGTTCCGTATCAGGGGCATCCTGCAGATGTTCATTAGGATAAATATAGTCTTTCCGGCTTGGCGCATTTATATCCGGATCACTGTGAAAGGCTTTGGACGCGCGGGCAAGTTTCAGAATTTCCTTGGAGGTGCCGTGGATATAGACGGCAAGCGAAACCCCGCCAAAACAAACTAAAGCTAACCGTAATTCCTTTTCCTGCATTTATACCTATCCTGTTTTCTTGATTATCAGTGTAATTATTAAGTATGAAATAGCCGTTAAAAATAAGTATTTCTAAGGATTTAGGCTATTTTTAGGCGCCGGGATTACTCTCTTGTCTGTCGTGGGGAACTATCAGGTCAAAAAGTTGTCCCATGTTACTTTTCAGGTCGGCCCAGTCCTGCACATTAAAATCCAATATGGTCACCATGCACGTGGGATATTTAAGGTAAAGCTGCTCTTGGGGCGGGTTATGGGCCAGCATCTGAAACAGGAGCGATATTCCCGGATTATGGCCGATGATCATCGCCGCCGTGATGGTGTTTTTGAGGCTGTGAAGTTTCCGGGCCATCTGTTCTGCGGGGGCAAGATATAAGTCATCGTGAAATATGGTGGCAATTTCGCTCTGTGCCCCCTCTAATAACTGGCTCCGGGTCTCTTGTGCCCGAACGGCGGATGAGCAGAGGATGTGATCAGGCATCAGGTCAGATTTTTTTAAATATTCACCGAGCCATAAAGCATCTTTTCCGCCGCGGTTAGCCAGCGGGCGGTTTACATCGCTGGTGCCAAAACCCGCCTTGGCATGTCTGAGGAGAAAAAGTCGTTTCATGGGTGTTTTTCAATCATGCATTAGAAATCAGAAGCTATACCATTATTTTCCCAATCGCCGTAACGGGTTGGTTCTGGGCCGGATCGCCCGCCAAGCTCTTTTCGCTGGTGACTTTCCTCATCAGCCTTATTGTCATTATCCTTTTTGGGGGCGGGGTTTTTTCTTTGGTCTTTCATCCGACATTCTCTTGCTAATCTGTTTTATTAATTCCATATATAGCAGTATTGTTGGACTTAGGTGGATAAAATATGGCAAATGACCTGACGGGCCGGTGGGCGGCACTGGGTTTCCTGGAAAAAATACTCGATGATCACCTGCCTCTGGATCAGGCCTTTGATCAGACCTGCCGCCAGTTTGGGGATAAATTATCGGTACAGGATCGGGGGTTTGTCCGCCATTTGGGCACCACATGCCTTCGTCATCTGGGTCAGTTGGATGCGATGATTAATCACTGTACCTCAAAAAAACTGACCAGTAAGCAGAAAACCATCCGCAATATTCTGCGTCTGGGCATTACCCAACTGCTTTATATGGAGGTTCCGGCTCATGCGGCGGTGAATTCGGCAGTTAAGATGACCGATAAGCAAAAAAACAACTCTGACCGGCATACTAAAGGCATGGTCAATGCCATTCTCAGACGCATAGACCGGGAAACGGCAAAATTTTCCACAAAATTTTCCCCGAATCTGAATATCCCAAAATGGCTGAAAGAAAACTGGAAGGATAATTTTGGCGCTGAGCAAGCTGATAAAATTACCCTCGCTCTATTGGCTGAACCACCGCTTGATTTCAGCCTGAAGCCCGAATGTGACGGGGCGGAATGGGCGACAAAGCTTGGTGGTGTTTTGCTGCCCAATGGCACGGTACGGGTTGAAAAGGCGGGAGCTGTACAAAATTTACCCGGATATGAAGAGGGTCATTGGTGGATTCAGGATATGGCCGCGAGCCTTCCGGCCAGTCTGCTTGGGGCAAAGAAGGGCGACGCTGTTTTAGAGCTATGCGCGGCCCCTGGCGGCAAAACGGCACAGACGGCAGCCAAGGGATGCCGGGTAACGGCGCTGGATCGTTCGGATCGAAGGCTTCGGCGCTTACAGGAAAATATGGATCGGTTGAATCTGGCCTGCGACATCGTGACGTCAGATGCAGCGGATTATAAACCAGAACAGGAATTTAGCTTTATTCTTCTGGACGCACCCTGTTCTTCCACGGGAACCCTGCGCCGCCACCCGGATGTGAGTAGATCTCGAGGCCCAAAGGATATTCAGGCGTTAGCGGAAATTCAGTCCCGCCTGTTGGATGCAGCGGTTGCCATGATGCCGGTGGGGGGTATTTTAATATATTGCGTCTGCTCGCTACAATCACAGGAAGGCACGGATCAGATAAAGGCTTTACTGGACCGCAACGGAACGGTAAAAAGAAAGGTAATAGAAGGTGCGGAATTGTCAGGATTTGAAAAATCACGGCTGGAATGCGGAGATGTTCAGACTTTACCACACCACATATCAGGCGGCATGGACGGATTTTTTATCAGCCGCCTCATAAAAATTTCTAAATAGGGACCAATATGCAAAGAGATACCAAAATAGCCCCCTCAATACTTTCCGCAGACTTTGCCCGCCTTGGCGAGGAAATTTCCGCCATCGATGCGGCTGGTGCGGATTATATTCATGTGGATGTGATGGACGGTCATTTTGTCCCGGCTATCACCATTGGCCCCGCCGTAGTCAAAGCAATCCGGCCCTTCACAACCAAGATATTTGATGTCCATCTGATGATTTCTCCGGTGGACAGTTATATCGAGGATTTTGCTGATGCCGGGTCTGACATCATCACCATCCACGCCGAAGCAACCCCCCATTTCCACCGCACAATTCAATTGATCAAGTCTTTGGATAAAAAGGCGGGGATTTCCCTTAACCCCGGCACCTCGGCGGATGTTCTGGACAGTGTTATGGATGATGTGGACCTGATCTTGGTGATGAGCGTAAATCCGGGCTTTGGCGGTCAGAAATTTATTGTCAATCAGCTGGAGAAAATCCGGCGTATTCGTCAGATGATCGACAAAAGTGGCCGCAATATTGACCTACAGGTTGATGGCGGTATTAATGGCGAAACCGCTAAATGGGCAATAGAGGCCGGTGCGGATGTTTTGGTGGCGGGAACAGCGACCTTCACCGGTGGGCCACCCGCATATGCGGCGAATATCCGCAACCTTCGTGGTGATTAACCCATGACAGAAATTCGCCGTAACTCAGTCACATCTTTTGTCCCGAATGTGCAATCAAGACTGAAAAAAATGGCGAACAAGGTTGGTTATGCCAGCCACATCCATGAATTACGCTTAAAAGGCAAACAACCTTTACATCTGTTGGGAACGCCGAGCGACCCTTGGGCCGGATCGGTGGCGGCGGGGTCCCATATTCTGTCGGGGCGGTTTTATTATCAGGGCAAAACCCTCAGAAACCCAGAGCATAACAAAGGGGAATGGCAAGGGGGAGAGGCTTGGCAGGCAAAAAACCTGGACTCCAGATGGCAACCATATTTACATTCTTTTAGTTGGCTCCGGGATTTAAACCGTGGTGTTGACCGACAGGCCGCACGGCGTAGAGGCATAATGCTCACCCGTAACTGGCTACAGGATTTTGATCATTGCCATGATCTGGCATGGGCACCAGATATCACGGGTCAGCGGATTATCAACTGGATGTCCTATGCACCGCTAATTCTTGATACCAGTGATCTTAAATACCGGGGAAAGTTGCTGAACTGTCTGGCGCGGCAGGCAAGACATCTTTATCATACCTGTGATGATCCGCTTCGGGGCGTGGGCCGACTACAGGCTATCTGTGGGCTGATGATGGCGGGGCTTTATGTTCCCGACGGCGAAAACTGGTTTAAAAAAGCAACAGGATTGTTAAAGAGGGCACTGGCGACAGAAATTCTGGCCGATGGCGGCATGGCCAGTCGTTCTCCTGAAGATTTACATAAAGCATTGCGGGTGCTTTTGGTGGTGCGGGCATCTCACCGGGCTATGGGAAGGAACAAGCCGGAAATTCTGGATGATGTCATCCGCCGTATGACCGTCAAGATGAAAACCCTGTTGCACGGTGACGGCAAGCTGGCACTGTTTAATGGCTCAAACGAGTTAACTGCTGCGGAGATTGCAGCAACATTATCTTTTGCTGCCGATAATAAAGATAAAACCCCCGCGCCGGGTGGTGAGAAAAGTGGGGGAGGTATTTGGGGATTAGTTGGGGACTTCGGAAAAAAGGTCTTTGGTAATTGGGCATCAAGTATGGGAAGCAAAATTGTTAGTAGCACTGCCGAGGGAATAAAAACCGGTCTT
>DAOWHQ010000127.1:0-6425 GCA_030641355.1 Alphaproteobacteria bacterium | reverse complement strand
GGAGAAGGTAAAACCACCACAACCGTCGGCCTTGGTGATGGGCTAAACAAGATCGGCAAAAAAGCCATGATCTGTATTCGCGAACCCTCACTTGGCCCCTGCTTTGGTATGAAGGGCGGGGCCGCCGGTGGTGGCAAAGCCCAAGTGATCCCTATGGAGGATATTAACCTTCACTTTACCGGCGATTTTCACGCCATAAGCTCCGCCAATAATCTGCTGGCGGCATTGATCGACAATCATGTCTATTGGGAAAATACCTCCGGCCTAGATACAAGACGGATCACATGGCGGCGGGTGATGGACATGAATGACCGTTCCCTGCGTCAGATTACCACATCGCAAGGCGGTGTGCCAAATGGCTATCCCCGTGAAGGCGGCTTTGACATAACGCCCGCATCAGAGGTCATGGCCTGCTTCTGTCTCGCCACTGATTTAAAAGACTTAAGGCGCAGACTGGCAAAAATACTGGTCGGCTTCACCAAAGACCGCAAGCCAGTTTACGCCAATGAAGTGCTGGCCGATGGCCCCATGGTGACGTTGCTCAAAGATGCCATGATGCCGAATATAGTTCAGACTTTGGAGCATAATCCGGCCTTTATCCACGGCGGCCCGTTCGCCAACATCGCCCATGGTTGCAATACGGTCATTGCTACAAAAGCCGCCCTGAAAATGGCTGATTATGTGGTTACCGAAGCAGGGTTCGGCGCAGACCTTGGGGCTGAGAAATTCTTCAATATTAAATGCCGTAAAGCGGGGCTGACACCCGATGCGGCGGTTCTGGTTGCTACAATCCGCGCCCTCAAAATGCATGGCGGCGTGAAAAAAGAAGACTTAGGCGAAGAGAATGTCTCGGCTGTAAAAAAAGGACTGGCTAATCTGAAACGCCATGTGGAAAATCTCGCCAAATTCGGCGTTAAAGAAGTGGTTGCTATAAACCGCTTCCCCACCGATAGCGACGCAGAGGTTCAGTGCGTGGTGGATGGATGCGCAGAAATGGGCATTAAAGCCATCGAGGCAACCCATTGGGCCGATGGTGGTGACGGCACCACCGAACTGGCCCGCCATGTGGCAGAAATGGTTGATGGCAATGGCAGCACATTCCAGACGCTGTATAATGACGATATTTCACTCTGGACTAAAATCCAGATCATCGCCGAAGAAATATATGGCGCAGATGAAGTTGTTGCCGATCAGAAAATCCGTGACCAGATCAAGCAATATCAAAAGCAGGGCCTTGGCCATTACCCCATCTGTATGGCGAAAACTCAATATAGCTTCTCAACCGACCCCAACCTGAAAGGCATCCCCAAAAACCATGTGGTACCGATCCGTGAGGTACGGCTGTCCAACGGGGCGGAATTCCTGCTGGTGGTTTGCGGTGACATAATGACCATGCCCGGCCTCCCCCGAACCCCCGCCGCCAATAAGATTGAGGTCGATGAGGACGGGGTGATACAGGGGTTATTTTAGGGAAAATACCCCTCACAAGTCACCCTGAATTTAGTTCAGGGTCCATGTTTGATACAACTCGATTACGGACAAGTGGATTCCTGCCTTCGCAGGAATGACGAAAAGGAGCAGGAATGACGAAAAGGAGTAGTAATAACAAAGTTTAGTAAAACAGTTACCCCCCATACAACTCATTCGCCCGACCTTCAAAGGCATGAATCATATGGGCGACGGCTTCGGTGAAGAAACCGCCGATCATCTTCTCAAAAATCTTGTTTCTGAACTCAAAATCCACCAGAAAATCAACGCGGCAACCGCCGTCTTCTTTTGTCGTGAACTGCCAGTGGTTGTGGAGGTATTTTAGGGGGCCCTTGATATATTCCACCTCTATGCGGTCGTCCGTGAAGGTAACGTGGGATGTGAACCGTTCGCGGAACATTTTAAAGCCGATGATCAGGTCGGCATACAGACCGTCATCGGTGCGTTTATAGACCCTAACCCCCTGACACCACGGTAGAAAATCGGCATAAGCATCAACATCGGCGACCATTTTATACATCTGGTCTTTGCTATAGGGGAAATCTCTTGCTTCAGTGAATTTAGGCATTTAATCCTCGTTCAAAGGATTTAATTTTGCCATTTCCGCAATATCTATGGGCGCATCCATTTTGGCTTGCTGTTTCGCCAGTTTTTCAGCACGGGCGGCTTTCAGTTGGTCGAAATCCTCGCCCGCATGGAATGATGATCGGGTCAGCGGCGATGATGCCACATGCAGAAAGCCTTTTGATTTGGCCTTTACTGCGTATTTATCAAACTGTTCCGGCGTGATGAAATCGGCCACTTCCACATGTTTTCTTGTGGGTTGAAGGTACTGCCCGATGGTAATGAAGTCGATATCGGCGGAGCGCATATCGTTCATCACTTGGCCGACCTCGTCCGTGCTTTCGCCCAGACCAACCATAATGCCGGATTTGGTGAATATAGTCGGGTCGATCTGTTTCACCCGATCCAGCAGACGCAGGGAATGGAAATAACGCGCACCTGGCCGGATATGGTTATAGAGCCGTGGTACGGTTTCCAGATTATGATTAAACACATCCGGCTTGGCGGCAACAACCTTTTCCAACGCGCCCGGTTTATTACGGAAATCGGGGGTCAGAATTTCAATAGTGGTATTGGGCGCATGTTCGCGCAGCTTTTGGATAACCTGAACGAATTGATCCGCGCCGCCGTCTTCCAGATCATCACGGTCAACGGATGTTATCACAATATGATTCAGACCCATCTTGCCTGCGGCGATCGCCACATTATCCGGCTCCATTGGGTCAACTGGGTTGCCTTTTCCGGTTTTGATATTGCAAAAATGGCACGCCCGCGTACAGGTATCGCCCAATATCATGACAGTCGCGTGTTTCTTCTGCCAACATTCTCCGATATTGGGGCAAGCCGCCTCCTCACACACCGTGTTGAGGTTCAGGTCGCGCATCATTTTGAAGGTTTCCTGATAGCCTTTGGATACGGGTGCTTTAACCCTTATCCAGTCCGGTTTGCGTTTAAATTTGGTCATCTAAAAATGTAATGCCTTGCCATATGCATCCAATACGCTTTCATGCATCATTTCTGACAGCGTCGGATGGGGAAATACCGTATGCATCAATTCCGCTTCTGTGGTTTCCAGCGTGCGGGCAACGGTATAGCCCTGTATCATTTCCGTTACTTCAGCACCCACCATGTGAGCACCCAGTAACTCGCCCGTTTTAGCATCAAATACAGTCTTTACAAGCCCTTCTGCTTCACCAAGGGCAATTGCCTTGCCATTCGCCATGAAGGGGAAACGGCCAACGCGCACTTTATGGCCCTTTTCCTTAGCGGCTTTCTCGGTCATGCCCACACTGGCAACCTGCGGACGGCAGTATGTACAGCCCGGAATATTGCCCTTATCGATGGGGTGTAAGTCTTTGATTTCTTTATGGCCTTTGTCGCGGGCGATTTTCTCGATTACAATCACGCCTTCATGGCTGGCTTTATGGGCAAGCCACGGCGGGCCGGTCAGATCACCAATGGCATGAACGCCCTTAACACCCGTATGGCCCCATTCGTCCGCGACAATATGACTACGGTCAACCTTGATGCCATTTTCTTCCAGACCGATATTTTCAACATTACCTGTGATTCCAATGGCAACAATAACCCGATCAACTTCGATAGTCTGGGCCTTGCCTTTGTTGTCCTCAACAGTGCAGACAACAGTATCTTTTTTATTGTCCAGTTTGGTCACGGAGGCAGAGGTTATGATTTTCAAACCCTGCGCCTTGAATGATTTCAGGGCAAAGGCGGAAATTTCTTCATCCTCAACGGGCAACACCCGATCCATCATCTCAACCACGGTCACATCGGCGCCAAGTTCGTTATAAAAACTGGCAAATTCAATACCGATAGCTCCGGAACCAATGACAAGAAGCTTTTTTGGCATGGCGTTGGGGACAAGCGCATGGCGATATGTCCATATCTTATCACCATCGGCCTTGAGATGCGGCAATTCCCGCGCCCGTGCGCCGGTGGCGAGGATAATATCCGTGGCCTGTACATCAGCAATCTTTTTGCCATCTTTGGAGACACTCAACACTCCGGGCTTAACCAATTTGCCTTCGCCTTCGATCACGGTGATCTTGTTTTTCTTCATCAGGTGAGCAATGCCGCCGCTGAGCTGGGCCGCAATGCCACGACTACGCTTTACAACCTTATCCAGATCAAAGCCCAAATCTTTGGCAACTAAGCCATAATCCGCGGCATGTTTCATATTATGAAAAACTTCCGCGCTACGAAGCAATGCCTTGGTCGGAATACATCCCCAATTTAGGCAGATACCACCAAGGTTTTCCCGTTCAATCACAGCGGTTTTATAACCCAGTTGTGCCGCACGGATCGCTGCCACATAACCACCCGGCCCGCCGCCAAGGACAACAATATCAAATTTCTGTACAGTCATTTTTCAGCCCTCACAGCAGCATGGTTGATGGATGTTCAAGATAAGTTTTGATGGCACCAAGGAATTTAGCCCCAACCGCCCCGTCTATGGCGCGATGATCACAGGCCAGATTGACGGACATCACCGTTGCAGGCTTCATTTCACCATTTTTAATGACAACGCGCTGTTCGCCACTACCGACCGCGAGAATTGCGGCTTGCGGGGGGTTGATCACGGCCTGGAACTGCTTGATGCCCATCATGCCAAGGTTGGAAATGGAGAAGGTTCCGCCCATATAATCTTCCGGCATGAGTTTGCCGTCACGGGCCTTTTTAGCCAGCATTTTGGTTTCATCGGAAATCTGACGCAATCCTTTTTGCTCGGCACCGCGTATCACTGGTGTCACTAAGCCGCCGGGGATGGCGACCGCAACGGACACATCCGAACGGCTATAGTGCCGCATCACATCACCGCCGAATTGCACGTTGGCTTCGGGGACGGACTTAAGGGCCAAAGCACAGGCCCGAATGATAAAGTCATTGACGGAGATTTTATACTCGTCTGACATACTGTTCAGCTCTTTACGGGCAGCGAGCAGGTTATCCAGTTCAATATCCACCCCAAGATAGAAGTGGGGCACGGTTTGTTTTGATTCCGTCAGTCGCTTGGCAATGGTTTTACGCATATTGCTGAGCTTGATTTCCTCAAACGGTGCATCGCCCTCAAGTGACGCCACGGCGGCAACGGCGGCAGGTTTAGCCGCAGGGGTATATGCTTCCACATCCCGCTTGATCACACGACCACGGGGGCCAGTGCCCGTAACGTCGGCAATATTAATATCCTTTTGCGCCGCGATACGTCTGGCAAGCGGGGATGAGAAAATCCGGTCGCCTGTTGAAGCTACTGGAGCAGCAGGAGCCGCCACAGCTACGGGAGCAGCGACCGCTTCTGTTTTAACTTCTGCGGGAGCCGCTTGTGTGCTGGAAATACTATCCATTGCAGAAGCATCTTCACCCTCTTCAAGCAATATGGCGATCAAAGTCCCGACGGCAACATTTTCGGTACCGTCCGCGACAATGATCTTGCCGATCACACCATCATCAATACTTTCATATTCCATGGTGGCTTTATCGGTTTCGATTTCAGCGAGCATAGTGCCGCTTTCAACCATATCGCCTTCCTTGACCAACCATTTTGCCAAGGTTCCGCTTTCCATTGTCGGTGAAAGGGCGGGCATAAAAATTTCTATCGCCATTAGTTGTCTCCCTTTTGGTAGCAAACTTTCTTAGCGGCCTCGACAACTCTGTCATCAGTCACCACGGCAAGTTTTTCAAGATTTGCCGCATAAGGCATAGGCACATCCACATTGGTGACCCGAATCACGGGCGCATCAAGATAATCAAAAGCATCTTCCATGAGGCGTGCTGATATTTCAGAACTTATGGAACAACTGGACCAACCTTCTTCAACACAGACAACACGGTTGGTTTTCTGAACTGATGCAATCACGGTTTCCATATCAAGCGGGCGCAGGGTGCGAAGGTCTATGACTTCAGCATCAATACCCTCTGCCGCTAGTTTTTCTGCGGCTTCAAGGGCGAATTTTACTCCGATGGAGTATGAAACAAGTGTTACATCAGAACCGGAACGCACCACTTTGGCTTTGCCGAGGGGAACTGTGTAATCTTCAATATCCGGCACATCAAAGCTTTGGCCGTAAATCATTTCATTTTCCAGAAAGATCACCGGATTTGGATTTTTAATGGCTGATTTCAACAGGCCCTTGGCATCTGCCGCACTATAGGGTGACACAACAATCAGCCCAGGCACATGGGCATACCATGAGGCGTAGTTCTGACTATGCTGTGCACCGACCCGACTTGCAGCCCCATTTGGCCCACGAAATACCATCGGGCATCTTATCTGACCACCGGACATATAATTTGTCTTGGCGGCGGAGTTGATAATATGGTCAATGGCCTGCATGGCGAAGTTAAAGGTCATGAAT
>DAOWHQ010000088.1:0-7888 GCA_030641355.1 Alphaproteobacteria bacterium | reverse complement strand
TCATCATCCATAAGCGTATCAAAAGCTTTGGTTAGGAAGCTTAGATCGGTAGGAACATCAGTGACCAGATCACCCTTTGAATTATAACCTGATGCGTCAACATTAAGCGCGACTTTTACTTCAAGGGACAGGGCCGTTGCAATCTCTGACAGGCTGGCTCCCGCCGCAAGCTCATCGTTAACGAGCTCTGATTTATCATAAAGAACATCAAGAGCCTTTTCGTTTCTGAGTCTGGTCACGATCACATCTTTTTTATTTTCCGCATCATTCACCGCTGCAGATATATTTGTAATATAAAAAATGCGCCAGCCAAAATCTGTTTCCACAGGGGCGGTATATTTATCTTTTTCTGTGGTGAAAATAGCCTCTGCCGCAGTCGCCCCATAGGAATCAGTCGCATTCTGAAGGGTATTTTCACTGACAGCGGCGTCCTCTGCTGTTAATCCGGAAGCAATAATAATATCAGCAAATGATTTGCCTGATTCAAGATTAGAAAAGGCCTTGTCAGCAGTCTCCTTATCGTCAAAAAGTATTTGGTCGAAATTACGTGCTTCATTTCCTCCTGACGTAGCAGAGGTCGCCTCCATAGCTTGTGCAATCTCTTCGTCAGTAATAATCATGCCATCCGCAAAATCTTTCACAGATAGGGTGATGAAACGTAAATCACGATATTCTGGGGCCATATAACGTGTAGAATTTTCCTCATAGAATTTTTTCAAGGTTTCTTCATCTGCCTCGGGGATTTTTTTTATTGAATTGGCCGGAATCGAGAGAATATCCGCAGTTCTTTCTTCCATCAGATATTTGATTAGTGTGTCCTCAACAGCTCCCGGTACGGAGATACTGCTTACGATTGACTTTACCAGATATTGTCTTTCCAAGTCCCGGCGCAAAATTTCTTCAAATTCACCTGATGTATGCCCCTGATATTTGGCAATACTTTCAAAAGTGTTTTTGCTGAATTCACCGAAAGTATCCTGAAAGGATTCAATTGCCATGATATATTCACGCAGTTCCTTGTCTGTCACACGTATATTCAGATCATGGGCTGCATAAGAGAATGTTTCGCGCTGAATGAGGTCAGCAACCCACCTGCTTGCTAATCCCTGATCAATGACCATAGCGCGGGTTACTTCGCCGCCGGACCTTTGTTGAATTTCAGTAAATTTACTTTGAAATTCCCGGGCATATTCATTCAGGGATACTTTACCATTACCGATTTGGGCCACACTGCTTCCCGCACCGCCTAATATATCGCCGCCAATTCCCCATAGGGCAAAGCTGGCAATCAAAAGTCCAAGTAATGCTGTGGCAAAATAAGAGGTCAAACCGCTTCTGAATAACTGTAACATTTATTAAAATACCTGTTTTTAAGATTCGTTAAAATTTGGGGCATGATAGTGTCCCTAAAGGGGCATCGCAAGCCCAAAAGGAACCTATGGTGAGCTAAAAGCAGAATGTTTGGGTTATTGATGTGGAAAAGGATTGGCTTTTCTGATAGGCAGGGGTGAATTTTTTAATATTAAGGAAAAATATATGGCAGCTCCGAAAGCTTTGGTTGCGGGCAACTGGAAAATGAATGGTCAATTGGCGAGCGTTTCTGAAATCGAAAAATTGAACGCCTTAGTTACAGAAGGCGGCGGGGCTTGTGATGTTTTAATCTGTCCCCCGGCGACTCTCATATTCAGCCTATCCGGAAAAGGAATCGATATAGGTGCTCAGGATTGTCATATTAATGTAAGCGGCGCCCATACGGGTGATATTTCCGCAGCCATGCTAAAAGACCTTGGGTGCCATTATATTATTGTCGGCCATTCTGAACGTCGCGCCGATCATGGTGAAACTAATGATACCGTCAAAGCCAAGGCAGATGCCGTGCAGGAACAGGGTCTGACGGCTATTATCTGTGTCGGGGAAACCAATGCGGAACGGGAAAATGGTGACACACTGGATGTTGTTACTTCTCAGGTTACCGGCTCTATCCCTGAATCTGCCACTGCAGAAAATACCGTAATAGCTTATGAGCCTGTATGGGCAATTGGAACAGGTAAAGTGCCCACAACAGATGATGTGGCGCAAGTCCACGCCGTTATTCGAAATTTGCTCATAGAAAGATTTGGGGATGCGGGGGCGATGGTTCGCATACAGTATGGCGGTTCCGTGAAGGCTTCAAACGCTGGCGAATTAATGTCAGTTCCCAATGTGAATGGTGCTTTGGTAGGGGGCGCGAGCCTGAAAGCTGAAGATTTTTATGGCATCATTAAAACCTATCAGTAGTTGACAAGTCATTTTGCACTAGCCATATGAAACAGATTAGAGTAAAAGCCAATCTGGTCATTTATTTATGTATATAAAAAAAGAGTTTTAGATATGCAAGAGGTTGTTCTTGTTATTCATTTGATTTTGACAATAAGCCTAGTGATACTGGTGCTTCTGCAGCGGTCTGCGGGGGGCGCATTGGGTATTGGCGGGGGACAGGGCGGCATGATGGCTGGTCGGGGTTCTGCTAATATACTCACTCGGATTACCACGTTTCTCGCGGTTGGTTTTTTTGTAACTAGTCTAGGCCTGGCCGTTATTGCAAAACAACAGACCGCCGATAGTTCCGTATTCGATGTGGAAGAAACGGTTATAGAACAAAAAGAACCGGAAGATAAACCAGAACCTATCATTCCGGATTTTTAATAAGTAACATAAAGTTTGACCTGTATATTTGATATATGGGTTTTAATATTTGTCGGGATGATGATCTGCCCATGGCACGTTTTATTTTTATTACAGGTGGGGTTGTTTCTTCTTTAGGGAAGGGCATCCTATCCGCATCACTTGGTGCATTACTTCAATCCCGCGGATATACAGTCCGCCTCAGAAAACTAGACCCCTACCTTAATGTTGATCCGGGTACCATGTCCCCTTATCAGCATGGCGAAGTATTCGTTACCGATGACGGGGCGGAAACTGATCTTGATTTGGGTCATTATGAACGTTTTACCGGCGTACCGTCCCGCAAGAGCGACAGTGTTTCCTCAGGTAAAATTTATAGTGAAATCCTTGCCAAGGAACGGCGCGGAGATTATCTGGGCGCGACGGTGCAGGTGATTCCCCATGTAACCAATGCCATTAAGGAATTTGCCACATCCGATGTGGATTCTGATACGGATTTTGTCCTGTGCGAAATTGGCGGCACCATCGGGGATATTGAAAGTCTGCCTTTCATGGAAGCCATCCGGCAGCTTGGAAATGATCTTGGTAAATCCAACGTCTGTTATATTCATCTGACTCTGGTGCCATATCTGGCTGCGGCAGGTGAGCTGAAAACTAAACCGACACAGCATTCCGTCAAGGAACTGCGCAGTATCGGTATTCAGCCAGATGTGCTGGTCTGTCGTACCGAGCATGAAATAGATGATTCTGATCGCCGGAAAATAGCTCTTTTCTGTAATGTTCGGGAATCTGCAGTTATTCAGGCAATGGATGCAAACAGTATTTACGAAGTACCTCTGAATTATCATGCAGAGGGGCTTGATGCGGAAGTATTGTCATCATTTGGCATAGATCCGGGCCTGACCGACGCAAAACTGACCCGCTGGCATGAAATTATGGATCATGTAAGAAGCCCAGAGGGTGATGTTACCATTGCTGTGGTCGGTAAATATACTGAGTTAAAAGATGCTTATAAATCTTTGATGGAGGCCCTTGTTCATGGCGGCTTTGCCAATAATGTCAAAGTTAACATTGAATGGTTTAACGCCAAGATTTTTGAAGAAGGCGCTGACCTTGCCTCACATTTTGAACATGTTGATGGTATATTGGTTCCGGGCGGTTTCGGGGAGAGGGGGGCCGAAGGCAAGATTTCCGCGGCCCGTTTTGCCCGTGAACATAAAATTCCTTATTTCGGCATATGTTTTGGCATGCAGATGGCATGCGTTGAAGCGGCGCGAAATATGGCAGGCATTAAGGGCGCTAATTCCACAGAATTTGGCCTTTGTAATAATTCCATTGTTGGCCTGATGACCGAATGGCAACAGTGCGGCGCAGTTAAAACCCGCACCGAAGATGGTGATAAGGGCGGTACAATGCGCCTTGGGGCCTATAAGGCTAAGTTATTACGCGGCAGCAAGGTTAGCGAGATTTACGGCAGTGAGGCCATATCTGAGCGCCATCGCCACCGTTATGAAGTGAATATCAACTACCGCAAGCAATTAGAAGATGCCGGATTGGTCTTTTCTGGTATTTCACCTGATGGTGAACTTCCTGAGATCGTTGAAATACCGGATCATCCGTGGTTCATTGGCGTACAGTTCCATCCGGAATTGAAATCCAAGCCGTTTGAGCCACATCCCCTGTTTGCATCTTTTATTGAAGCTGCGGTTAATCAATCGCGGCTGGTTTAACCTTTAAATATCTTCGAGAAAAAATATGACTGCAATTATAGACATCACTGGCCGTGAAATACTGGACAGCCGCGGAAACCCAACCGTTGAAGTAGACGTAACATTGGAAACAGGCGCATTTGGCCGCGCGGCAGTACCATCCGGCGCCTCAACCGGAGCCCATGAGGCCGTAGAGCTTCGTGATGGCGGCAAGCGTTATTTCGGCAAAGGCGTGCTGAAGGCAGTGGATGCGGTCAATGGTGAGATTTATGATGCCCTGACCGGACTTGATGCGGAAGATCAGATCATTCTTGATAAAGTCATGCGCGATCTTGATGGCACAGACAATAAATCTCGTTTGGGTGCCAATGCTATTCTGGGCGTGAGCCTTGCTGTCGCCAAGGCGGCGGCTGATGAGGCTGCGTTACCGTTATATAATTACCTTGGTGGCCCGTCTGCACGACTGTTACCCGTTCCCATGATGAATATCATCAATGGCGGCGAACATGCCGATAACCCAATCGATATTCAGGAATTTATGATCATGCCTGTTTCTGCCGGAAATATTCGGGAAGCTGTTCGCATGGGTGCCGAAATCTTTCATACCCTGAAAAAGAAATTATCTGATGCCGGTCTTAGCACCAGCGTGGGTGACGAGGGTGGTTTTGCCCCCAACCTGAACGGTACTGTGGATGCGCTTGATTTTATCATGCAGTCAGTTGAAGCGGCGGGATATAAGCCCGGTGAAGATATTATGCTGGCCCTTGATGCCGCATCATCTGAATTTTACAAGGATGGTAAATATGTTCTTGCGGGTGAGGGTAAGACACTGGACAGTGATGAAATGGCGGCATATTACGCCGACCTCTGCACCCGTTACCCGATCCTTTCCATCGAAGATGGTCTTGACGAAGATGACTGGGCAGGCTGGAAAACACTAACCGATCTTGTCGGTGACAAAGTTCAGCTCGTGGGTGATGATCTATTTGTCACTAATCCCGTACGACTTGCCGATGGTATCAAACAGGGCGTTGCTAATTCCATCCTGATCAAGGTCAACCAAATCGGAACTTTGAGCGAAACATTTGATGCCGTTAATATGGCCCACCGTGCCAGCTATACATCCGTTATGTCTCATCGTTCCGGAGAAACAGAAGATGCGACCATTGCCGACCTTGCGGTTGCCACTAACTGTGGTCAGATCAAGACAGGCTCATTGGCGCGGTCAGACAGATTGGCAAAATACAATCAGCTGATCCGTATTGAAGAAGCCCTCGGTGACGCTGCACAATATGCTGGAAAAAGCATACTTCGTGGCTAGAGTCTTGACTCTAAACGAAAAAATGAAAAAAATGCTTGACCCGGCGAATCAGATGTGATTCTCTGAGGGCATGACATACGTATTGAACATTCAAAATCGCTTTCGGAAAATGGCCATCCCTATGGCCTGTTCATTGCTTATTGGCTATTTTTTCATTTTTGGTATGCGTAGTATGCAGACTAAAATTAGCCTAAACAACGAAATTTCAGTTTTAGAACAAGAGTATAGCCTTATTCATGAGCGACGGTTGGGCATCGAAAGTCACGTGGAGCTTCTTCAGCCGGGCCATGTCAATCCTGATTTTCTGGATGAAAAATCCCGCGAAATACTGGGGTTGATACATAAAGACGAAATTGTCATTCGCCACAAAAACTAATATTCTTTTCAAATATATTAATTTTCAACGGGTTGAATATATCTATTAACTAGTTTTAAGTTAATTTAAAATATTGCTTGTATTTCAATGACTTTTAATCATTATCTACGAAGAATTTATAAATGTATTTGAATAATGTTTGTTTTTTAATTTAGCAGGATAGGCTGATTAAGATGGTAAAAAAAACGACCAACAGAAAAGTGACTAAAAGCGGCAAACCCGCAGCACGTCGCAAACCCCTTAAAGCACAAGAATTAATAGCAACGCCAGAAGAACTGACAGATTTCTATCGTCAGATGCTTCTGATGCGCCGTTTTGAGGAAAAAGCCGGGCAAATGTATGGTATGGGCCTGATTGGTGGTTTCTGCCATCTTTATATCGGGCAGGAGGCGGTTGTTACCGGAATTCAGTCCGCTCTGAAGGATGGCGATACTATTCTGACCAGCTACCGTGATCATGCGCATATGCTGGCCTGTCAGATTGATCCAAAAGAAATCATGGCTGAGCTTACCGGACGTGCCACGGGCATTTCAAAAGGTAAAGGCGGTTCCATGCATATGTTCAGCGTGGAACACGGGTTTTACGGTGGGCATGGTATTGTTGCGGCTCAGGTTCCCATCGGGGCCGGACTTGGCTTTGCCCATAAATATAAGGGTACGGATAATGTCTCTGTGGTTTATTTTGGTGATGGGGCGTCTAATCAGGGGCAGGTTTACGAAAGTTTCAATATGGCGGAACTTTGGAGCCTTCCGGTTATCTTTGTCATAGAGAATAATCAGTATGCCATGGGAACCTCTATTAAAAGAGCATCATCAGAGGTCGAACTTCATAAGCGCGGGGAAAGTTTCCGCATTTTTGGCGAAGCAGTGGACGGAATGGATGTTCTGGCGGTAAAAGAAGCCGCTGAACGCGCCGTTAAATGGTGTCGTGAGGGCAACGGGCCAATATTGCTGGAAATGAATACCTATCGTTATCGGGGCCATTCCATGTCCGATCCTGCGAAATACCGATCCAAGGAAGAAGTACAGAAAATGCGGGCCGAACATGATCCCATTGATCAGGTCAAGCAGCGACTTCTGGATGGTAAAATCATGGATGAGGATGCCATGAAGGTAATAGACAAGGAATTAAAGGCCATCGTTGCAGATGCCGCTAAATTCGCACAGGAAAGTCCGGAACCGGACGCTTCTGAACTTTACACCGATGTTTTAGTTGCAGAATAAGGAATAAATATAATGACCATAGAAATTCTGTTACCTGCCATGTCACCAACTATGACCGAAGGAACCGTTGCCAAATGGACTGTTGCTGAAGGCGATAAAATCACCGCCGGCGATATATTGGCCGAAATTGAAACTGACAAAGCCACAATGGAGCTTGAAACTGACGAAGAAGGCGTGATCGGCAAGATCATTGTCCCCGGCGGCAGCGAAGGCATCGCAGTGGGAACTGTCATTGGGGTTATTCTGGAAGACGGCGAAGATATCTCAAGCATCGGTGAGGTAAGCGCCCCAGTTGCCGCCGCCGCCGAAGTCGTTGTAGAAGATGCTGCTGCGCCAGAAACACAATCAGTTATTGAAGCTGACTTGCCGGAAGGTACGACATACACCTCAACCACTGTACGTGAAGCTCTACGCGATGCCATGGCGGAAGAAATGCGTCTTGATGATGCGGTCTTCATTATGGGCGAAGAGGTCGCCGAATATCAGGGCGCCTATAAAGTTACGCAAGGCTTGCACGCAGAATTTGGCGACAGGCGCGTCATTGATACTCCGATTACCGAGCATGGCTTTGCCGGACTTGGTGTTGGGGCGGCTA
>DAOWHQ010000221.1:0-2756 GCA_030641355.1 Alphaproteobacteria bacterium | reverse complement strand
TGGCACGTCAGAGGGCGACTTTGGCAGCCAGATCAATACGGCGGAAAGTCAGGATGTCTTCTTAAGCAAATTTGATGCTGCGGGCAATCTGTTGTTTACCCGCCTGCTCGGTGCATCCGACCAAGCTAAGGCCTTCGATATTGTCATTGATAGCAGTGATAATGTTTATATAGCGGGTCAGGTGAATGATGAATTAGTCACCTCGGACACGCTCAGCGGTCTTGACAGTTTTGTTACAAAATTCGACAGCACTGGCTTGGAGCTTTTCACCTATCAACAGGATACCATAGCCACCGATCAGGCCAACAGCCTTGCCATTGATGCCAGTGGTGATGTAATCGTGGTCGGCTCTATTTCCGGGCAGTTGAACAACTCAACCACCTTTGGCGGCAGTTCCGATATTTTTGTTACCAAGCTCAGTGGTACAGATGGCACGGTCGTGTCCTCAACTCAGATTGGCGGCGCGGGAACAGAGTTGGGCGAGGCCGTTAGTATCGCCAGCGACGGCAATATTCTGATTGCTACCAGAGAAGACGGGCGGGCTATCATTCGTAAACTTGATGCCAACGACCTGACTAATGAACTGGCGTCTTATGATCTTGGCGATTTGAGCGGGGGCAGCATCACGGATATTGTCGTGGATGCCGCAGGTGATATATTTATCGCCGGAACCACCACCAGCAGCACATTATCCGGCGGCACCGTTGCCAATGCCCATAGTGGCGGTACGGACGGGTTCGTCACCAAACTAACGGATGGCGGAGGCACAATCAGCGCCGTCTTTACCCATTATCTTGGTTCAAGCGGAAATGATTCTATCGACGGTCTGACAGTACAAAACGGTTCGGTTTATGTGGCAGGAACAACCAATGGTGCCTTGCCGGGAGGCACACTTACCGGTTCCACGGATGGCTTCGCCGCCAAGATTGACGCCACCACGGGTACGGCTGATTTTATCAGGCAATTTGGCGGCGTTGTTGGCAGCAATGGCAGTGGCGCCCTTGCCTTCTCCGCTACGGGTTCATCGGTATTAAGTAAATTGGGACTTGCCGAAGGGCTTTATGATAATAGCCAGAGCCGCGACATAGAAACCCAGACATCTGTGCGGGAAGGCGATCATTTCTTTATCTCGATCAATGGCGCGCCAGCCCAGAAAATTACCATCAACGCCGGGGATGATTTCACCACTTTGGCCAAAAGAATTCAAAGATTGTCATTCCGCTATATCAAGGCAGTACAGATTGCGGGAACCAATGGACCTGAGCTGAAAATAGAACCAGTTGACGGCTCAACCATCGAGATTATTGCTGGCAGTGGGCCAAGGGATGCCCTGATCAAGCTGGGCATGGAACCCACCAAAATTTTAACCACCGAGCAGCTGTTCAATCTCGGTGATGATGACGAGGATACGATCGGAACCAACCCAGATAGCCTAGGCGGTGTTTTTGCGTTGAAGCTTTTATCGGGCTTTTCACTTCGCTCCAAGAATGAGGCTAAGTTTGTCAGTTCACAGCTAGATAACGCCATGAACACTATCATTCGCGCCTTCCGATCCCTGACCTTTGACCCCATTAAAGCGCAAATACTGAAAGATTCCAAACTCAAAAACGGCCCGGTTCCGCCCCACCTATTGAAACAACTGGCCAATTATCAAGATGGGTTAAGACGCATTTCCGCCCTTACTGGCAACAGTGGATTCAGCGTTTAACTGCACAAAAAAAAAGTGCCCGGTACACTACCGGGGCACTTTTTCTAATAATACATTTTTCTTTATACATACTCGACACACATAAAAGAAACACTCTTTCTGTTTTCCTCTGATGAGGAGACGGCCAAATAAGCAACTGGGCCGCCTAACTCCACTCCATCAGATGAAGCATGGAGTTGGCGAAGAATGATAGTTCCGTTGGGGGGTCGGATAAAATCTTGTCTTCACCCCTGCTCCAGAGGCAATATATACAATGCATGGACTGTGCCAGTTTTAATAGTTAGCAGAAACCCTAGCATTTCAGAGCATTCCTAGAAGATCAACATCTTTATTTGTTGCAATTTGTATAAAAAACTAACCTTTCATCGCTATATGCCTTGCAAAATGCGAATCTTCCGTTAACGAAATGATGACATTATTGATGTAGATCTCTTACTAGTTTAAAAATAACCCGCCCCGTGACCAAAAAACAGGCAAAATAATCATGACTACTTTAACATTCAGGACTTTTCTTCTAGGGTTGATATTCATCTTTACGGAATCCTTTATATTTAGTCACGCCGTCGCATCGGGAGCTAAAGAGGTTAGCGCTGAGCTTTCCAAGGAAATTTATATCAAGGTTCCTCCCTTCGTAGTCACTATGTATCACAGGGGGCAGCCCAAGGGTAATATGACCATCTCCTTGTCGATCAAACTGGAGGATAGTGAAAAACGTACCACGGCCAAAAAATACCTGCCCCGACTGAACAGCGTCTATGTCATAGAAGCCAGCCGCCTGTCACATGATTTCTTTGATGTTAAGCGCCCGGTCAATGTGGCCATGCTCGGCGATGCCTTTCAGCTCGTCACAAACAGGGTCTTAGGGCATCGTCATGCCAAGGTGTTTGTTTCAGATGTTATTGTAAATAAGAGGTAGCATATATCCTTTTATTAATTGAAGGATCGGCCGATAAATTATTTCGCTATGCCGGCCTTATTTATAAAACAAACGTACGTATTCGATTGCTATTTAAGGCTTTCTTTGTATAGTCAAACGCTGTAGAATTAT
>DAOWHQ010000248.1:0-10049 GCA_030641355.1 Alphaproteobacteria bacterium | reverse complement strand
CCATCCAGACGGCGTAGAGTTTCCTGAAACATGGAAAAGTCGCTGTTCATAGCCAAAAACTGCTTTGGATGAGTGGATCGTGATAAAGGCCACAACCGTGACCCGGAACCACCAGAAAGTAATATAGGAATCATAGTTTTCCTTTTTTATCTTAATATATTTTAATCCAGATTAGAATTTTTATAGCCCCCGATTTAGTCAGCAACCCTATAGACTATATCTCCTTCAGCATATTCAAACAACATACAAGATCATCCTATGTGATAATGCACGGAATATATAATGGTATATTGGATTTGTTTGATGTGAATGGTAATTTGGCTAAAACAAATCAAGAAAAATAATGGATATTATATAACCGTTCAGTAAGGGAGCACACAAGAACGCACTTCTTCATTACCATTGTTTCAGACCCTTGCTGTGTAGCAGCTTTGTGTAGCAGTTGGTCTGGTAAGTCCTTGGAATTTCAATGATTATAACAACTTAGATTGTTTGGTGCCCAGAAGAGGACTCGAACCTCCACGCCTATACAGACACTAGCACCTGAAGCTAGCGCGTCTACCAATTCCGCCATCTGGGCAACGATATGGTGTGCTGTGATTACGATCACATCAGCGTAAAGTCAAGTCATGAAATGAAATATTTAAAATACACTGGACTATGGGGCAGGGGAAAGATAAAAAGGCGGATATAAATATGGCTTTTTTGGAGAATTTAATGGCACAGCGTTTGGTGACGATTTTTGGGGGTGCGGGCTTTGTCGGTACAACATTGGTGGAACATCTGGCCAAGACGGGCGTACGGATTCGGGTTGCCGTTCGGCGGCCCAATTCATCTATGCATGTGAAGCCTCTGGGCGATGTGGGTCAGGTACAGATCGTGCAGGCTAACCTGCGCAATGAAGATTCTGTCCGTGCCGCCATTCAGGGCTCCGATGCGGTGATTAATCTTGTGGGTGTTCTGTTTGAAAGCGGTGCTCAAAAATTCAAAGCCGTTCATGCTCAGGGAGCCAAAACAGTCGCACGGGTCTGTGCCGAGCTTGGGGTCAAGACATTGGTTCATATGTCTGCGATCGGTGCTGATGCGGATTCGCCGTCTCTATATGGTCAGAGCAAGGCTCACGGCGAGCAGGCCGTGACGGCCGCTTTCCCGGCAGCCACTATCATCCGGCCAAGTGTTATTTTTGGCGCTAAGGACGGGCTGTTTAACCGCTTTGCACAGGCCGCCTCAAGCCTGCCACTAATGCCAGTATTCTCCGGAGATACCAAATTCCAGCCGGTTTATGTGGGGGATGTGGTTGATGTGATGATCAAGGCTCTGAGCGATAGCAATATGCAGGGCGAGACATATGAACTGGGCGGGGCGAATACCTATAGCCTGCGTGAAATGATGCAGATTGCCGCCAAGGAAGCCATGCAGGAGGTATGGTTTGTTGATGTTCCAGACTTTATTGCGCCGTTCAATGTATTTTTCCTTGGCCTGCTACCCAGCCCGCCGATCACGTTGGATCAGCTCAGAATGCTGGCTAAGGATAATGTGGTTAGCGAGGACGCATTGGGATTGCCCGACCTTGGCATAACCCCTGTTTGTCTGGAAGCTGTCCTGCCGACATATCTGCATCAATATCGCCCAAAAGGCCAATTTTCCGAGAAAGTAAACGGCTAATTTTTCTGGCCATGAACAGCCGCCCCGATGGCGCCTGAGTATTGGGCATTGGGGGCAAGCATAGTTTTCATGTTCGGGTTGGCTTCGCTGAGCTTTTCGGTGAACATTTCAACCAGTTTCGGGTGAAAGCGCAGAACGCCGCCGGAATAAACCACATTATCCGTGGTGATGGTGGTCATTTCCATAACCCTTTTTACCACCGACCTATAGAGGGCATAGATGATATTTTCGACCCGCTCGCCATTCATAAGCACTTTGATCACTTCCTGACCCGAAAAAACCGTGCAATAGCTGTTGAGAGACAGTTCTTTGTCATTACCACTGGCAAGGGCGGTCATATCGCCAAGTGGGACTTCGAGACGATGGCCTAGCTCCTCGATATAAGCGCCGGTTCCGGCGGCACATTTGCGGTTAATAATGAATTGGTCAACTTTTTCGTGATCAATGGCTATGATCTTGGAATCCTGCCCGCCAATATCAATGATGCTATAGGCTTTGTCCAGATCAAGCTGGTTTTGGACGCCGAGGAAATGAGCCTTTATTTCGGTCAGGGCATCATGGGCAAAGCTGATATATTTACGGCCATATCCGGTGGCGACAACCTTGTGACCGGGTTTGATCTCGTCGCTGTCTGGCGATGTGAAGGGTGATAGATCGCCTTCTTCACCGGACAGTGCATGACGCACGTGATCCTGTAGGGGAAAGAGGGTTTTTTGCTTGCGTTTCAGTAGGATCTTGCCTTGCGCATCAAGGGCGACAACCTTGATTTCTGAGCTTCCGCAATCAACACCCCAATATATTTCATCCGTTGGCATCAAATTGTCTCCAGAAAGGCTTCGATCAGGGTAGTCGACTGCTCATCAGAATAACAGCGCAAATCGCATAGGTCTCCGTCAATAGTGATGGTCGGAATTCCTTTATCCCTGAGCTTCTTCGGTAAGTTATAATAGGCATTACTGTTATTGGGACAGGTGCGCGCCGCCAGAAAAATTACACCGTCAATTTTAAAGTCCCTGACCATAGTTTCGATGTAATCTTCTTTATATTTATCATTGCGATTGATGAATATTTTAATATAGGCCTTGGCCATGCTTGGCAGGGGGTCATCGGGGTCGAAATCCGCAAAAATCCAGCTATTACAATAGGTTGAGGCAACAACGCAGGCATTATTCTCATTAAAAGTATTGGACAATGCCCGCAGGCGGCCCCAGACGGGCATACCGTCCCAGTAAATACGTTTGCCCTCTTTTTCAACGGCGGCATGATTGTCGACTACTTTTTGCTTAAGCTCTACCAACAAGTCCTTGTAGTAATCCACGGCTACCTGTGTGCCACGTAACACAACAATCGGCCCCATATAAATGGTGGCATCAAAGAATGTCATCGGGCTTGGGGTCGCTTGTGCCGTATTCAGAACCTCTGACCACAGATTGGTAGCTTCCCAAGACAGAGCAACGGTTTTTTTCAGCCTGTCGGAGTTCATAGGCGTACCCATGATCGGTTCCAGAAAGACAATTAAATCCTCAAACTGCTGCGCCACATCGTCGATATATTCCTGTTTGATATCAGGAACATTGGTGGGCGGATGGATGCCAAATATGGGACAGTCAAATTCCGTGGCATAATATTCAAACCAATGCATAACGTCCTTACATTGGTTGGTATTATAGACCAGAACATCGGGGCGTGGGACTTCTTCAATACCGAAAGCCTTGGTCAGCGGGGTAACCCCTTTCATATAGGCCCCCACGTCCGAGGTCAGATAACTGCATATCTCCGGTGAATAGCCGTTGGCATTTGCTACAGGGATGGTATCCATACAAACCCGTGTTGCACCAAGCATAGCACCGTGATTTTCCGGGAAGAATACTTCAAAACCCATAGCGCGGAGTATTTCCGCAGGGCCGACAGAGGTACACCATGCCACCTTGCGCTTGGGGTCTTTATGCGCGGCATCCAGATCAAGAAAATAGTCTTTCATCACATTAGTCATTGTTGTTCCTTTAAGATGCTGTCCACGCCGCGCCGGATAAAGACAGGTATCATATCCTTTCGATAGCCGCGCGGGAAGAAATCCTGACTGTAGGTTTTAACAGAATCCGATGCCTGTGCGCTGATGTCTGTTACCATATCATCAAAGTTATCATAACTATCAGCATTTGCCCTGAATACTCCCGGACGGGTATTAAGGCCGGTTAAAGCGACGCTCAGGTCATTGCCTGTAATCCTGATCGCAACACCGAGCGAGGGAAAGTCAAGGGCGTTACGGATGGCAAGTTTTTCATAATGCATGGCGGTATTTTCAGGAATTTCCACTTCAATAGTGGTGATCACTTCGTTGGATTTCAGGCTTCTGCTGTCAATGCCATCTATGAGATACAGCTCATCAAGATTTATCTTGCGCGATCCATTTGCCCCCGCAATAGTGATCTTCGCACCCAATAAAAGCAATAGGGGGGCGGTGTCGGATACAAAGCGGGCCTGACATAATATTTCATCACCGCGCTTGGCACTCTTTACGATATGACAGACATCGCCGTCTGCTTTATAGCAGGGCTCATGACATTCACGGTTAAGGCTGCTCTGGTTGATATAGACACAACGGTTATCGACCATGATGTTGCCGCCGATGGTGGCGCGGTTACGAATCTGAGGGCTGGCAACCTTATGGGCCGCATGGGCTAAGGCGGGCAGATATTTTTTGATCAAACCATGATTTGCTAAGTCACAAAGTGTCGTTAATGCGCCAATGATAATTTTATTATCTTTAAGTATAACATTATTTAAATCTTGCAAACCATTAAGACTAATAAATTTATTAATTTTAAAAGAGCCAGTTTTTAATTTTGGTATGACATCTGTACCGCCTGCGGCAAAGGCAAATTTCTGGTTTTTCTCCTGACACTCTTTCACCAGTTCATTCAACTGCTCAAGGCTTGTTGGTCTGACAAAGTCAAAATTTTCTGAAACTAAACTCATGACTTTGCCCCTTTCTTGTTTTCTTTCGCCAGTGCTGAGAGAACCCGGTCAGGTCGCATGGGTAACTGTGTCAGGCGTATGCCGACTGCATCATATACCGCATTAGCAATAGCGGGAATTATTGGGGCTAAAATACCTTCTCCCGCTTCCTTGGCTCCGAACGGCCCTTCGCTGTCATCACTGTAACAGGGAACAATATCTACTTCCGGCTGCTCGAAAGCCGAGGGAATTTTATACTCAAGGAATGACGGGTTTTGCGTTGCGCCATTTTCATAAACCATTTCTTCCATCAGGGCCTGTCCCAGACCCATATGGATGCAGCCTTCAATCTGCCCGTTGACTGAAAGCGGGTTCAGGGGCATACCGCAATCATGGGCGCAGGTGGCTTTATCCACCTTGATAAATCCGGTATCAGGATCGACCGTGACCTCAACGATGAAGGCGGTGAAACTGTAGCTTGGGCTAAGTCCCGCACCTGCGCCCTTGAAACTGCCGCCCAGTTTTGGCGCTTTATAGGTTCCACTGGTTTGCAGGATGCCCTCAAATTCCAGAGCCTTTTCCACGGCTTCCAGATAGGTGACACTGGCATTATGTTTTTCGGAGCGGATCAGGCCGTCTTCGATGATGAAACCATCGGAATAATCTGGATTTGGCCCAAGGAAACCCTTTTCAAAATCCGGTTTGCGTCCGCCCTGACGGAAAAAGTCATCAGGTGCTTCTGGTTTTTCATATTTTGGCGGCTGCATTTCCAGCAATTCGCAGGCCGCTTCCACCAGAATTCGCCGCATACGGATAGCCGCATTGCGGCTGGCATTACCCGCCATGAATGTCACGCGGGAGCTATAACTACCCAGATCAACTGGGGTTGTTCTGGTATCGGCACTGATAACTTTGATGTTTTCCATAGGCTGACCAAGCACTTCAGCAGCCATCTGGGCAAGCATAGTATCGCTGCCCTGTCCAATATCTGCCGCACCTGAGAAAAGCGTTACCCCGCCGTCATAGTCAATGGTGATCCGCACGGTGGAGGCGGGTAATTTATTCCAGTGAATCGGCAAAGCACTACCAGATATGAAGAAGCCACAGGCGACCCCAATCCCTTTGCCAAAAGGCAGCTTGCCGTGTTTTTCTTTCCATTTGGTGCGCTTCATGGCTTCCGTCAGGCCGTTGCGCAGACCAACAGAGGTCACCCGATATTCATTGGTGGTTAGGGTATTTTCTTTATGGATCATGTTAAGGCGCGTTTCCGCCGGATCCATACCCACCTCAGCACAGGCCATATCCAGCAACACCTCACTGGCAAAGCGCGGATTAACCCCGCCGTGGCCGCGCATGGCTCCGCACATGGGTTTGTTGGTATAAAGCCTGTCCACATGAAAGCGGAAATTTGGCACTTTATAAGGGCCTTGCAGCAGAACCCCGTTGTAATAGGTGGTCACGATGCCGAAACTGCCATAAGCCCCGCCGTCTATGAGGGTGTCCAGCCCAAGGGCGGTGATGCCTTTATCTTTGCTGAAACCCAGCTTCATGGTCAGGTCGGTCTGATGGCGTCCGTGATGGCTGAAGAATACTTCTTCACGGCTGAATTTCACCTTAACATTCCGCCCCAGATCAAGGGCGAATTTCGCCGCTATCATCTCATGGGGGAAGGGGTCGCTCTTGCCACCAAAACCACCGCCCAGATGGGGCTTGACGATGCGGATGTTATGTTCGGGTATCTCCAGAACTTCGGCCATAGCCATATGCAGATAATGGGGAACCTGTGTTGCGGAATAAACGGTGATATTGCCCTGATTGTCAATCTCAACCTGTGTGGCGTGGGGTTCGGTGAAGGCGTGATTGATGGAGGCAAAGCGAAAGCGTTTTTTAACCACAACGTCTGCGTCTTTGAACCCTTGATCCATATCACCAAATTCCTGCACAACATTTTTATGCAGGTTATTTCCCTTGCCAAGTTCGGGATGCAGGGGGCGGTCGGTTGGTTTTAAGGCAGTTTTACTGTCGAAAACCCCTTCGGTTAGCTCGTATGTCACCTTGATCAATTCAAGGGCGCGGAGGGCTATTTCTGCGGTTTCTGCGGCAACTGCTGCCACTGGCTCACCCTCATAACGCACCACGTCGCGGGCAATGGCGGGTTCATCCTTGCTGATGGTCAGCACGCCGAAAGTATTTTTGAAATCCGCGCCGGTCAGCACTCCCTTAACGCCGTTTAAGGCCAATGCGTCACTGGTGTCCAATGACAGGATATTGGCGGATGCGTGGGGGGAGCGCAGAATTTTGATAGTCAGCGGATTATGGAGGCGAATATCATCGGTATAAAGCGCCTGTCCCATGACCTTGGCCCGCGATCCAATCAGGGGTACGGGCTTGCCGATGATTTTATAACCTTTGTCGGGCGCTTCAGTCATGGCGGGTCTGCCTCATTTTTTCGGCCGCACTATGCATGGCTTTTTCGATGCTGTTATATCCGGTGCATCTACAGACGGTGGCGGAGATACATTCTTTTACTTGCTCATCACTGGGCTCAGGGTTGTTATCCAGAAGATGCACGCCGTTGATCACCATGGCAGGGGTGCAATATCCGCATTGGATGGCACCTTTTTCAACCATGGCTTCCTGTACCGGATGCAGGTCGTTGCCCTTGGCGATGCCTTCGATGGTGGTAATTTCGCGACCCTCGGCTTCCATAGCCAGCATGATGCAGGACAGCATGGGTTTGCCATCAACCATGACGGAGCAACAGCCACATTCCCCGCTATCACAACCGTTCTTGGTACCTGTCAGACCAACCTCATCCCGCAAATAATCCAGCAGGGTCATGGACGGGGCTACCGCCTTGGTATGGCTTACACCATTTATGGTCAGGGTCAGTAAATTCATAGTGATAACAATCCACAGCTTTTGCCGCCATCCACATGGATGACCTGCCCATTTATGAATTGTGCGTCACCGGATGAGAGGAAACAGACGGCGGCGGCAATATCATCTACCGATCCCATCTTGCCCGTGGGCTGCATCCTGAGCAGTCTTGCCAAGGCTTCTTCTGGCATGCTTTTGGTCATGGGCGTGCCAATCAGGCCGGGCGCGACCGCATTGACATTGATCTGAAATCTGGCAAGTTCCAGTGCCAGAGTACGGGTCAGGCTGACCAAGCCACCTTTGCTGGCAGAATAGTTCGCCTGTCCTATATTACCGAGCCATGAGCGGGAGACAATATTAACAATCTTGCCACTATTTTGCGCCTTCATGATGTCAAAGACGGCCTGACAACAGAGGAACGGGCCTTTGAGGTTCACGTCGATAACCTTTTCCCAGTCATCTTCGCTCAGTTTGGCGAGGAAGCCATCACGGATGATGCCCGCGTTATTGACCAGAATATCAACGGTGCCAAAGCTATCCTTGGCCTGATCAATCATGGCAAAGACCTGATCTTTTTTGGACACGTCCGCTGCTACGCATAGAACGTCTGTGTCTAGCTCGCCAGAAATGTCTTTCAGGCAGTCTTCGTTAATATCCACAAGGACAAGCTTTGCGCCCTCGCTGCTCAGCCGTTTTGCGATTGCGGCTCCGATGCCCTGTCCGGCACCCGTGACAACTGCTATTTTATCCTGAAGTCTTTTTAACATCTCTCTACCACCATTGCTATTCCCTGACCACCGCCGATACAGGCAGAAGCCACACCAAATTGTTTATCATCCCGATGAAGCGTTCGAAGGGCTGTATGAGCCAGACGAAGACCCGTAACGCCCAAGGGGTGTCCCAATGCTACTGCACCGCCATTAACATTTAAAGTATCTTCATCAATGCCAAGCTCACGGGCGCAGGACAGAACCTGAGCCGAGAAGGCTTCGTTGATTTCGTAACGGTCAATATCGGAGACTTCCATATCCAACGCACCCAATAGACTGCGAATGGCAGGCACAGGGCCAATACCCATAAGATGTGCCTCAACACCCGCAGAGGAGAAACCGCGGATTTTACCCAAAGGCTTTAGCCCATGAGCGCGGACATAATCGCCGGATGCCACAAGAAGTGATGCCGCACCATCAACAATACCAGATGCGTTGCCCGCCGTTGTCGGCCCTTCTTTGCTGAAAACAGGTCGCAGATTGCCAAGGATTTCCATGGTGGTTTGGCGTGGATGCTCATCATGATCCAGGCCATCACGGTTAGCGCATTTGAATTTACGTGGAGCAAGATCACCCATTGTAAATTCACCTCTTGACGGAACCGCGCTAATTTCACCGTCAAAAAATCCAGATTCCTTCGCGGCTGCATAGCGGTTTTGGCTGCGGAAGGCATAGGCGTCGACTTCTTCGCGGCTGAGATTATATTTTGCCGCCAGATTATCCGCGGTTTTGCCCATGGGAACCGCCGCCGTATCATTGAGTGCCTCCCATAACAGGTCAACATAGTCCGGACGTCCAAGGGGGAAACCCTGACGGGCGGAATAGGATACCAATGGATAACGGCTCATAGTATCTGTCCCGCAACCCAGAACCACATTAGCTTTACCGAGTGCTATCTGTTCTGCGGCCTGTCCCAAGACTTCTACGCCGGACCCGCAAATACGCTGCACCAGTAGGGCAGGTGCAGTCAGCGGGGTTCCCGCATAAAGCGCGATATGGCGCGGCAGGAAGAAACAGTCGGAGTTTGCCTGCCCGATGTTGGATGCGATCACCTGATCTACTTCACCGCCATCAATACCACTGGCCTCCAGTGCCGCGATTGAGCTATGAATACCGAGATCAGTTGGCGATACAGTAGAAAGACTACCGGTGAATTTGCCAAAGGGGGTACGTTTGCCGTCAATGATATAAATATCATCGAACAATACGCCGATCCCACCTTCGCGGGAATTATACCCTGTTGCTGATACGCTCATACTTATGCTCCTTTAAATTCTGGCCTGAAGCCCTTAACAACACTCGACAGCCCCTGAAGGGCATCTTCTGTGGTAAATATTTCTTTTAATCCGGCAAGTTCCATCTTAAGTCCCTCTTCAAGGGAAACTTCCGCGCCATCATCCATTAGCTTCATGGCGGTGATGAGCGCGATGGGAGCCTTGCGGGAAAGAACTTTGGCTTGAGAGTGGTCGGCTGTGATCGTGCCATCAAAATCGGCGAATAAGGCTTCGGTTTCACTCTGATCAACCTTACCCGCCTGTTTTTCACCGAGGGTAATATCTGACAGGTCATACAAGTCATAAAGCGGGTCGATGATCTGATCTATTAAGCCATATGCGTAGGCTTTTTTATCATTCAGGAATTGCCCAGTTGCGACCAGTGATTTTGCAAGTCCCTTGCCAATCAAACGGCTTGATCTTTGGGTGCCGCCAAGGCCGGGATATATCCCGATGCCGGTTTCCGGAAAGGCAATAACGGTATTCTTCGTGCCAACACGGT
>DAOWHQ010000058.1:0-12866 GCA_030641355.1 Alphaproteobacteria bacterium | reverse complement strand
TATCAGGCGCTCCAAGTTGCGCCAGAACAGAACCATCTTTATAGGTCACCATGCTATGGATAACCGATTGGGGATGGATGATAATGTCAATCTGCTCTTTGGTGACCGGAAACAGATGATAGGCCTCAATCATTTCAAGACCTTTATTCATCATCGTCGCTGAATCAACTGAGATTTTCGCGCCCATATCCCAATTGGGATGCGCCACCGCCTGTTCCGGCGTGACTTTCTCCATCTCATCCAAAGTGGAATTGATAAAAGGCCCGCCGGACGCGGTGAGTGTTATGCTATCCACACTATCCGCCCGCTCGAAATCAAAAACCTGAAAAATAGCGTTATGTTCAGAATCAACCGGCAATAATGTGGCGTTATGATCTTTAACTTCCTGCATCATAAGATCACCGGCACAGACAAGACATTCCTTGTTAGCCAAAGCCACCGTCGCACCGCGCCGAATAGCCGATAAAGTAGGCCGTAGCCCCGCAGCCCCAACTATGGAGGCCATGACCCATTCTGCGGAAAGCTGTGCCGCCTCGTCCAGTGCCTGCTGCCCTGCCGCTACCTTAATGTCTGTGCCACTCAAAGCATCTTTCAAATCCCCGTAGCAGCTTTCGTCGGCAATCACCGCCATTTCAGCATTGAATTCTTTTGCCTGCGCGGCTAGTTCCGTCACATTGCGGTTGGCGGTAAGGGCGATAACATCATAAGTCTCGGGACTTCTTCTGATCAGATCAAGGGTGTTGCAGCCAACAGACCCTGTAGAGCCTAATATGGTTATCGTTTTTGCCGTCATCAGGAACCCATCCCGAAAAAATACAGGAACAGGGCCATGGCAGGGGCGGCAAAAACCACCCCGTCTACCCGATCCATTATCCCGCCGTGGCCTGGAATTATCGCCCCGGAATCTTTTACTTTAAAACGCCGTTTCAAGGCAGACTCCGCCAAATCCCCGATCTGGCTCCATATAGCAAGACCCGCTGCGGCAGGTATCAAAAATGGCATCTGCATATCCAAATTAAAATAAAAGGCCGCTATCAAGCCAAAAATAACGGCCGTCAATGCGCCGCCGATAAGTCCGGCCCATGTCTTGTTCGGGCTGATACGTGGAGACATTTTTGGTCCCCCAATAGTTTTTCCTGAAAAGTAGGCGCCTATGTCCATGGACCATACGATAATCATCACCCACAAAACTATCAAACCGTCTATCTGTCGGAGCCATATCAACGACAGCGCCGGAAGCAGGGCATAAACGACGCCCAACAGGGCAAACTTAACATTCACCTTGAAATAGACACAGGCCGCGCCAAGCAAGCCAACCGCGACAAGATAAATATATATGTCAAAATATTCTGCTCGGATCATTGAATAAATCAGCAGTAGAACGAAAATAAACTGAAGAACAAAGACTGCATTAAAAGCCTTATCTTCACAAATACCATTCCACTCATATAAAATCATACCCGTGAGCAATATCACAAATAAATTATAGGCGACACCGCCCTGCAAAATGATAAAAATTGCTATGGGCAGCATGATCAGGGCTGACACGACACGCAGCATAAGGCCGCTTTTTTTAGGGGGTAAGGGTGATGTTTCGCTCATAACTGCTTAGGGTCTCGCGCCGTATCGCCGATCGCGACAACAATATGCCTCAACGGCCTGTTCCAGTGCATCCCGATTAAAGTCGGGCCACAGGACATCTAAAAAGACAAATTCCGCATAAGCAATCTGCCACAGCAGGAAATTGCTGATCCTTTGTTCGCCACTTGTGCGAATGATCAAATCAGGATCGGGAATATTGTTGGTGTGAAGGTGAGATGCAAAAATATCCTCGGAAATATCCTTCGGATCAATTTCACCGGCCTTGACCTTCTCTGCCAGTTCCCTTGTTGCATCAATGATTTCTGCCCGCCCGCCGTAACTTAACGCCAACGTCAGGCAAAGCCTTGTATTATTCAGAGTTCTCTTTTCCGCAGCCTCAAGAAGTTTACGAATAGAACCGCTGAGTTTAGATCTGTTGCCGATGAAAGCCAGACGGATATTTTTCTCATGAAGTTCATCAACTTCCTTGGTCAAATAACGATGCAGGAGCTTCATCAGGTCATTCACTTCGTCTTCCGACCTGTTCCAGTTTTCAGATGAAAAAGCATAAAGTGTCAGATACTTAATTCCGAGGTCTATTGAATCCTCAACACACCTGCGTACAGCATCCGCGCCTCGTTTATGTCCCGCCACTTTGGGCAGCATACGTTTTTTGGCCCACCGCCCATTGCCATCCATAATGATAGCGACATGGGTTGGAGGTTGCTGTTGCTTGCTCTTTTTTCTGGAAGCGAATTCTTCCTTCACCAACAACATGGTTCAGAGTATCTCCTTATACCTGCATAATTTCTTTTTCTTTGGCTTCCGTCAGCTGATCAATTTCCTTGACCATTTCATCGGTCAGCTTTTGGATCTGGTCTGAATAAATTTTTTGGTCATCCTGACTTATTTCGTGATCTTTTTCTAATCTTTTGATGGTATCCATCCCGTCCCTGCGCACGTTACGAACTGCAATCCGGCTTTGCTCGGCATATTTGCCGGAAACCTTAGTCAGTTCCGCACGGCGTTCTTCATTCAGTTCCGGAATAGGGATACGCAATGTCTGACCATCAACAACCGGATTAAGGCCAAGCCCCGCGTTGCGAACGGCCTTTTCTGCTGCCGCGACCATTGTTTTGTCCCATATATTAACGCTGATCATACGGGCCTCTGGTGTCGAAACTGTGGCAATCTGGTTTAGGGGCATCTGAGAACCATAGGCATCCACCATGACCGGATCCATCAGATTGACAGAAGCCCTGCCCGTTCTAAGCCCGACAAATTCTGATTTAAGGTTTTCAATGGCCCCGTTCATCCGGCGCTTGAGATCATTCAGATCAATTTCAGATGACATTTTTGTTCACTCCTTGGCTATGATTGTGAATTCGCCGTCTCCACACATAACGCGGGCGAATTCACCATGCTTATGGATGGAGAATACCACGATGGGAATATCATTCTCACGCGCCAGTGCTATTGCAGACGTATCCATAACTTTTAGGTCTTTGGTTAATACAGTATGATAATCCAATCTATCATATTTCGTGGCATCAGGATTGGTTTTTGGGTCGGCGGTGTAAACACCATTAACCTGCGTGCCCTTAAGCAGTGCATCACAGCTCATTTCGGCCGCCCTGAGTGCCGCGGCGGTATCGGTGGTAAAGAAAGGGTTACCCGTTCCCGCCGCAAAAATAACAACACGGCCTTTTTCCATATGACGGATAGCTTTTCGGCGAATATAAGGCTCACAGACGGAAGCTATGGGAAAGGCTGATTGCACTCGACTATCGACGCCTTCCTGCTCTAATGCATTCTGAATGGCGATGGAATTCATAACCGTAGCCAACATACCCATATGGTCCGCAGAGGTGCGGTCAAAGCCGCTGGCGACACCTGTCATGCCCCTGAATATATTTCCCGCCCCGACGACCAGACAAACCTGAACATCAAGTTCCTTTACAATTTTTATTTCAGCAGCGATTCGTCTGACCATTTTTGGGTCAATACCATAGTCCTGATCGCCCATAAGAGCTTCACCGGAAAGCTTCAGTAAAACACGTTTGTAATTAGGAGTTTCAGCCATTTTCACCTTATGTTTTTTATTTCAATCGTGCCGTTTTCCGGCATCTTGAAAATCCCCGTAAAAAGTTATAGGGCAGAATATACAATTCGGGCCCAAATGCGAATAAACTTTTACATTTATTCACAAATGAGCCCGAAAAAAATATTACTTACCTGCTACAGCAGCAACTTCAGCAGCAAAATCTTCTTCTTTCTTCTCAATGCCGGCACCAAGTTCCATGCGGATATAACCCGTCAGCTTGATATCTACGCCCGCATCTTTGGATGCATTCGCAATAACTTTGGAAATTTTGGTTTCGCCATCAATGATGAATGTCTGCTCTGAGAAGACAACTTCCTGATAGAATTTAGACATACGGCCAACGATCATTTTCTCAATGATGTTTTCAGGCTTGCCTGATTCCCGCGCCTGTTCAACCAGAACATTACGTTCCCGCTCAACAGCAGCCGGGTCAAGATCATCAACCGTCAGAGCCAGTGGCACCGTTGCCGCCACATGCATGGCAAGCTGTTTACCTAACGCGGTTAAAGTAGCCTCATCAGCCGTTGATTCCAAAGCTACCAAAACAGCGATCTTGCCAAGTCCGGCGGTAACAGCGTTATGGATATAAGTAGCCACAACTCCATTTTCCACGGAAAGGCCAACCGACTGGCGGAAATTCATATTTTCGCCAATGGTCCCGACGGCTTCAACAACCTCGTCTTTAACATTGCGGCCTGTTCCGGGATAATCAGCAGCAAGTGTCGCGTCATAATCGCCGCCATTCTCAAGGGCAACATTTACAATATTTTTCACAATTCCCTGAAAAGCATCGTTACGGGCAACAAAATCAGTTTCGGAATTAACTTCAACCGCAACGGATGTTGTACCATTTGATGCGACCGCAACGAGACCCTCAGCCGCAACACGGCCAGATTTCTTAGCTGCTTTGGAGATGCCTTTCTGACGTAGCCAGTCCATGGCGTCTTCAACATTGCCATCATTTTCTTTCAGGGCATTTTTACAGTCCATCATCCCTGCGCCGGATTTCTCGCGCAGTTCTTTTACAAGAGATGCCGTAATCTGAACCATCATTCTTCCTTACATATTATGAGAATAATTGCGGGCGCCGGAATATATCCGGAACCCGCAGTTGTTTAATTTACTCAGAAGCTTTAGCTGGCTTCTTAGCCGCAGTCTTCTTATCCGCTGACTTCTTAGCGGGAGTTTTCTTTGCGGCTGGCTTCTTGGCAGCTGCTTTCTTTTTTGCCGGTGCTTTTTCTTTAGCAACAACTTCTACTTCAGGAGCGGCTTCTTCAACAGCTTTTTCTGCAGGAGCAGCTTCTTCAGCAACAACTTCTTTCGCAGAAGTTTCAGCAGCACCAAGGTCAACGCCCTGCTCTACCAATTCCTGCTGAATACCATCAAGAACCGCACCTGAAACCAGATCACAGTAAAGCTGGATCGCACGGGTCGCATCATCATTACCGGGAACCGGGAAAGTGATGTTATCGGGATCACAGTTTGTATCCAGAACCGCAACAACAGGAATACCCAGTTTGTTAGCTTCCAGAATAGCCAATTCTTCTTTGTTTGTATCAATGACAAACAGAATGTTCGGAATGCCGCCCATATCTTTAATGCCACCAAGCGCCCGTTCCAGTTTGTCACGCTCGCGTGTCATCTGAAGCAGTTCTTTCTTGGTCAGACCAACAGTATCTTCGGACAATTTCACATCAAGGTCTTTCAGACGCTTTATGGAATTTGAAATTGTCTGCCAGTTGGTCATCATGCCACCGAGCCAGCGGTGATTGACATAATACTGACCACAACGTTTAGCGGCTTCGGCGATTGGGCCGGATGCCTGACGTTTAGTACCAACGAACAATACACGGCCGCCAGAAGCGGTTACGTCACGTACTGTTTCCAGCGCACGATGCAGCAAAGGCACAGTGATAGACAGATTGATGATATGAACTTTATTGCGGGCACCAAAGATATATTCTTTCATCTTTGGGTTCCAACGGTGGGCCTGATGCCCAAAATGAACACCAGCTTCAAGAAGCTGACGCATTGAAAAACTTGGCACTGCCATAGTATTTTTCCTTAATTTACCGGTTAATCCTCCGCAGGTTGTGGCCCCTTATGGGACACCGGAAAGTCTTGCTCAATATGAGGAGTTCAACTTAAATCCTGCGTGTGAAGTAGGCGCGTAATACCGCCCTTTAGCCATAAGATCAAGCTTTTTTCTAACTTTTTTTAATGTCGATAGCGGCACGGGTGCGGCTCTGATCCACATCCTCGTATCCCGCGTCATCTGAAATCTTGCGAAAGCGGACTTTGTCGCCCGTAATAACCTCTGGCGTGACGGTGACTATTTCCCGCGCGGACAGTAATTCAAGAGCCTCGGCAACGCATTTGGCCTGCCCCAGTTTTTTAAGGTTCATCATGGTCGGGAACATCAAAACCCCATCTGATTCCTCAACCAAAGTCATGGGATGCATCCATTCCACTTCAGTAATTTCCTGCCCGTCAGGACTTGGGATTTGCCCTTCCGGTGCAACGCAAAGGAAAAACCGCGTATCAAAGCGGATCGGATAAACTTTAGGGGTAATCCAGTGAGCAAATGGCACGCAATCTCTCATATCCAATGTCACACCGGACTGATCCAGAAATTCCGCCAGCGTTATTTTTCCCGCCAGAAAATCTGGCCGGTATTTATCATCAATTGATTTACGTATATCCTCCCCGATGGATTGACCGTCTATGTTACCAATAATTAGCCCAGTTTCCTCAAACACTTCGCGTAGAGCCGCATAACGAAGGCCGCGAAATTCTGCGCTAATATTTTGCGATGCTTCTTTCTGATTACTTTCTTCCAAAGCCTTATCCGCCGGATCAAGTTTCCCCCCCGGAAAGACATAAGCCCCACCGGCAAATTTGATATTCTTATGCCGCTTGACCATCAGAATTTGCAGCACACCATATTCAGGGTGCACATCGCCGTCCCTAATGATCAGCACAGAAGCGGAGTCTCTTGGTTTCATTGGTTTATTGGTCATCTAAGCACTCTGTCAAATTTCATTTCCCATCCCTCCATTGTCATTCCCGCGCAGGCGGGAATCCAGACCTGACTAATAATGACATCGAATATGACTTCTTTATCTCACTAGATTCCCGCCTTCACGGGAATGACGTGTACAATACTTCCACACCATGATTTTTATTGACCCTCCGAGAATGACTAATTTAAAAATCTATATACAAAACTAATCGTCACGATTAATAGCAAGGTAATTAATAAAACTGAAACATGATTCATTATTCTATTTCCACCCTAAATCTCCCGCGCATCTGTCACACCCTTCATGGTCACCAACGCTCTGCGGATATCTGGCGATACTGTGTATTTATCTTTTAATTCTATTTCAATGTCATATTCGTCTTCATCTTCAACCTTGATTTTAAAGGTGATATAACCGCGTCCGCCTTTGTATTTATCCAGCACATCCTGTATCGCAGAAAGTGATGTGGCATCATCAAGGGTGATCTCAAGCCCCTTAGCCGTATTGGCTGCGACCGCTTCGATGGAGGCGAAGCTTTTGGCATTGATGCGCAGGCCTCTTTCGGGGTCGATGCTCGCCTCTACGGTGACAATGACGGAATTTCCGGTCTTGATGATCTCCTCCGCGCTGTCCAAAAGCTCGGAAAAGACCATACATTCAAAGCTGCCGTGGGCATCGGACAGACCGATGAAGGCAAATTTCTTGCCGCGCTTGTTTTTCATCACCCGGATACTCTGGATCGTCCCAGCCAGACGAACCGTGGCCCCGCCCTGTGCTTTGCGGGCTAATTCCGGTGAGGGCAGAATTTTCTGCCGTTCGAGAACCTTCACATAGGCATCGAGGGGATGGGCGGACAGGTAAAAACCGATAGCTTCCTTTTCATAGTTCAGACGGTCTATCAGTTGCCATTCGACCATATCCGGCAGCACCAATGCCCGTTCATCAGCCACATCACCAAACAGGCTGACCTGATTGCTGTTGCGCTGTTCTGTGGCGGCATGGGCATACCTTAAAATCATCTCAACGGAAGCCAACATCTGTGTTCGGTTGGGGTTGACACAGTCAAAAGCCCCGGCCTTTGCCAGATTTTCCAAGGCACGTTTATTAATTTGTTGGGTGTCTATGCGATTACAGAAATCTGTAACATCTTTAAAAGGCCCGTTCTTATCACGCTCTGCAATCAGGTCTTCCATAGCCCCGACACCCACATTTTTCAGCCCCGCCAAGCCGTAGCGCACGCCGCGCAGGATGCCATCAGACCGCGCGCCACCCTTATTGTCGGTGTCTTCCTGGCCTTCGATCACCTCAACGGAAAACTCCACCTGTGACTTGTTTATGTCGGGAGGAAGAAGCGCAATCCCCAAGTCTTTAACGTCCTGCTTGAATATCGCCAGCTTGTCCGTATTGGTCAGGTCGAGCGACATGATTGCCGCCATGAACTCCGCCGTATAATTGGCTTTCAGATAGGCGGTATGATAGGACACCAGCGCATAGGCCGCCGCATGGCTTTTGTTGAAACCATATCCGGCGAATTTTGCCACCTGATCAAAAATGCTCGCCGCCTGTTTCGAGTCAACGCCTTTTTTATCGGCCCCGTCCTGAAAACGGGCGCGTTGGGCATCCATTTCCGCCTCAATTTTCTTCCCCATAGCCCGACGCAGCAAGTCCGCCTCACCTAGTGAATAATCCGCCAGAATTTGGGCGATCTGCATGACCTGTTCCTGATAGATGATCACGCCGTAGGTTTCGGTCAGGATACCTTCAAGCAACGGGTGCAGATAATCGGGCTTTTTCTCACCATGCTTACAGGCAATATAACGGGGGATATTTTCCATTGGCCCCGGACGGTAGAGCGCCACCACCGCTATAATATCTTCGAATGTATCCGGTTTCATTTGAACCAGAACATTCTGCATACCACTACTTTCCAGTTGGAATACACCCGTCGTCTTGCCGCTACTGAACAGATCATAACTGGGCTTATCATCGAAGGGAACTTGTTCCAGTTTAACCTCTATGTCGCGCAGGGCGATATGTTCCACCGCCTTGGCCAGAACCGTCAGGGTTTTCAGCCCAAGAAAGTCAAATTTGACCAATCCGGCATGCTCGACAAATTTCATATTGAACTGGGTTACTGGCATATCTGATTTAGGATCACGGTAAAGCGGTACGAGCTGATCCAGTGGCCGATCCCCAATCACTACGCCGGCCGCATGGGTGGACGCGTGACGAAACAGCCCCTCCAGTTGCAAGGCCAATTCGATGAGATGAGCCGTGGACGGGTCATTGTCCCTCTCGTAGCGCAGTTTTGCCTCACTATCCAACGCCTGCCCCAACGTCATGGGGTTCGCAGGATTAGCAGGGATAAGTTTCGAGAGGCGATCCACTTGCCCATAAGGCATCTGCAAGACCCGCCCCACATCACGGATCACCGCCTTGGCCTGAAGTTTCCCGAATGTGATAATCTGAGCCACCTGTGCATGACCGTATTTATCCTGTACATATTTGATCACCCGGTCGCGCTTGTCCTGACAAAAGTCAATATCAAAGTCGGGCATAGACACCCGTTCAGGGTTAAGAAACCGCTCAAACAGCAGGCCAAAACGCAGCGGGTCAAGGTCAGTGATCATCAAGGCCCAGGCCACGACCGAACCCGCACCAGAACCACGGCCCGGCCCCACCGGAATATTGTTGGTTTTTGACCAGTGAATAAAGTCGGCAACAATCAGGAAATAACCCGGAAAGCCCATTTTGACGATGATACTAAGCTCAAAATCAAGCCGCTCCAGATAGGGTTTGGCTATCTCTTCCTGCTTTTTGGCATCCTTTTCCCCCTCATAAACATGATCATCCAATCGAATTTTCAAACCCTCATGAGCCATTTCCGCCAGCGAAACCTCTTCACTTTTATCGCCATCCACATAGCCAGGCAATATGGGATCAAGTTCTTTAACCTTGAAAGCGCATCTCTGAGCAATGACCATCGTATTATGGATAGCTTCGGGCAGGTCGCTGAAAAGTTCCGTCATTTCTGCTGTTGATTTGAAATAATGCTCATCCGTTAGCTTGCGCCGGTCATCCTGTTCCACATAATTCCCGCCCGCTATACACAACAGCGCATCATGAGCCTGATACATTTTCTTGACCGGGAAAAACACCTGATTGGTGGCAACAAGGGGGATGTCGTGGGCATAAGCCATGTCAATGAAGGCGGCTTCGGTCATCGTCTCCGGCGCCATGCCGTGACGCATAATTTCCATATAAAGCCGATCAGGAAAAAGGGCCTTCAGCTTTTTCAACATATCGTCCGCTTTTTCCCGCGACGTGACCCCACCGACCTGTAGATATTTACCCAGCGGCCCATCCGGCCCCCCGGTCAGGCATATAACATCATCCGTTTTGCCTTGCAGATCGGAAAGGCTTATCTGTGGTACTTCGGATGGCTCGCTTTCCAGATGGGCTTTGCTGACCAAAACCATAAGGTTCTGATAGCCTTTTTCCGTCTGGGCCAGCAATATTAGCCAGCCCGGCTCCGGGCTTTTATATGAGCGCGAATCCTGCTCCACCTCATGACGAATGGCAAGCGCACAGCCAATGATCGGCTGTATACCGGATTTTGGCAAAGCAAGGGAGGCTTCCATAGCGCCGAACATATTATTGGTATCGGTGATGGCAACGGCGGGCATATCATTGTCCGTACATAAACCAATCAGGGATTTCACATGAATAGCCCCTTCGGACAAAGAATAGGCCGAATGAAGATGCAAATGGATAAACCCTGCCACAGCCTAACTCAACAGGCCGTTATGCAACGTCACACAGCGATCCATTTTCTGCGCCAGCTGTTTGTTATGGGTGGCAATCAGGGCGGATATGCCCTCCTCCCGTGACAGACGCAGCAATTCATTCATGACACTGTTACCCGTGGCCTCATCCAGATTCCCCGTTGGCTCATCGGCCAGCAATACCTTCGGCTTGCCCACAAGGGCGCGGGCAATGGCAACCCGCTGCTGTTCACCACCGGATAATTCCGATGGTCGGTGATCAAGACGCCTGCCCATGCCCATTTTTTCCAGCATCTCAATCGCTTTCCTGCGGGCATATGATTTGGAAACACCAGCTATTATCTGCGGTAAAATAACATTCTCTATGGCGCTAAATTCAGGTAGCAAATGATGGAACTGATAAATAAAGCCCACATCATGACGGCGGATACGGGTGCGTTGATTATCGGACAGTCCGCTACACTCCCGACCATCAATGACTACTTCACCTTTACTGATTGTTGCATCAAGCAGACCTGCGATCTGTAACAGGGTCGTCTTGCCAGAGCCGGACGTACCAACAATAGTCACCACCTCACCCTTTTCCATGGTAAAATCCACCCCCTGAAGGATATGGAGATCTTTACCGCCCTGAACGAAATGGCGGTGGATATTTTGCAGATCAAGAATTACATCAGCCATTATTTTCCCCTACTCATTCATATCGTAATGATTGCACCGGATCGACCTTTGCCGCCCGCCATGCCGGAAGCAGTGTCGCAAGGAAGCTAAGACCCAATGCGACAACAACCACAATCATAACTTCACTGGTTTCAACAATGGCCGGAACCTCCGACAGGAAACGAACCTCGCCTTCCCAAAGGCTCAAGCCCGTCATACGCTCGATAAAATCCAGTATGGCCTGTACATTTAAGGCAATAGCCAAGCCCATTAGTGTTCCCAGCAACGTGCCTAGCACGCCAATACAGGAGCCAACTATGAAGAATATCCGCATGATGGAGCTACTGGAAACGCCCATAGTTCGCAGGATCGCTACATCGCGGGTCTTATTCTTAACCATCATAATCATGGTCGATACGATATTGAAAACCGCCACCAGAATGATAAATGACAGGATAATAAACATCACATTACGTTCAACCTGCAACGCATTAAAGAAACTGCTGTTTAGCACGCGCCAGTCAATGAGCCGCCCACCCCTGCCTATATGCCGTGTCGCCTGTTCCACTGTTGCAAACATTTCGGAAATCATGTCTGGATGGGTCAGGCTTATCTCCAGCGCACCCACCTGATCATCATATTGAAAATAGGTCTGGGCCTGCCTCAACGGCATGAAGAAATAGCTGGTGTCATAATTATATTCCCCTACTTCAAAGACAGCTATGACCTTATAACTAGCAATGCGGGGCACTGTTCCAAAGGGTGTTATCCGGCCACGCGGGGTCACCAATGTCACAAGATCACCGGAACTCAGACTATATTTATCAGCAAGTCTCTTGCCAATAATAATATCATTTTCACCCTTGCCAAAGTCATTGAGCGAGCCAACTTTTATATTCTCAGAAATCAGGCTCATCTGCTGCAGGTCATCTGCCTTCACGCCGCGCACCAATGCCGGAACACTATAGGAACCAAAGGTTGCCAGCGCATGCCCCTCGATTATGGGCAGCACTTTGACTACATTATCAATTTTTTTCAGGCGGGCGACCACATCATCATAATCGCTCATCTTACCACCCGCAGGCTGATACAGCATATGACCGTTAAAGCCGATAACCTTGCTGAGCAATTCTTCCCGAAAACCATTCATCACTGACATCGTGACAATCAGCACCATGACACCAATGGCAATCCCAAGCAGGGAGAACAGCGCCACGAGGGTAACAAAACCTTCATTGCTCCTGATCTTCAGATACCTGAAAGCCACCATCCGTTCATGTGCGCCAAACATTCTCTCAAGCCCCTAATTTGCGGACGGCTTCTTCAAGGGTTAATTCTTCCCTGTCCCCCGTCGCCCTGTTTTTTAATTCAACCAAACCGTTGTTCAAGCCACGCGGGCCGACAATCAACTGCCACGGAAGACCTGACAAATCCATATCGGCGAATTTGCCCCCCGCACCTATATCCCGATCATCATAAAGAACCTCAACCCCGGCATTGGTAAGTTTCTGATAAATACCATCACAGGCCGCCGTGCAACCCTCATCCTTAATCCGCAGATTAATCAGCCCGACTTTATAAGGGGCGACCGCTTCCGGCCAGATGATGCCATTGTCGTCATGGTTTGCCTCAATCAATGCACCTACAAGGCGGGAAACTCCAATGCCGTACGACCCCATTTCCACGGGTATCAGATTACCTTCCGGCCCGGCT
>DAOWHQ010000259.1:0-5658 GCA_030641355.1 Alphaproteobacteria bacterium | reverse complement strand
GATGCCGCCCGTGGACTGTCCCCTGTTTCGGAGCAGACAATGCTGGGCAGAACATCATTTATCTTTAACGGCAAAGAACGTAGTGAGCTTAGCCAGCTCGGTGATGTGACCAGAATCAGCCTGTCTGATCTGTTCGTCACCCTGATGGATGGAGAATAATCATGTCTATCGCCCGCACCAGATTAAAAGCCCTGATCATTGCCGGTTTTATCACCGCCCTCATGATCACTGGAATTGCCAACCTGTCCTATGCCTCGCAGCAGAAGTCGGTATTGGATTTTGACCAACCGGCTTCCCCCTGCGTCCTGAGTATTTGCAGTCTGTTGTAAGCCTAGATTTTTGAGATAACCACGTATAACAAAAGAAGAACGGAGAAATAAAATGTTAGCCTCCATAGTAAAAGTAAACGGGTATAGCCCCTTCAGAACCCTTATTCTCAGGGAATATTGGGAAAATCGTCGGGCCATCTTCATGACCCCTCTGGTGATTACCGCCGTAACAATGGCCCTGGTCATTATCAGCATGGGCCTGTTTGGTAGCGCCATTCATATTGATGGTGATTCTTATACGCTCGGCGAAGTTATAGCCGAAATGTCATCCCAGAATGCTCAGGATTTAAGCGAGAATCTCAACCATCTTCTCTTGGCTTCTGCTGCGCCGGTTATGATCGGTGTCTGGTTCTGTATGGTTTTCACCGCACTTGGCTCGCTGTATGACGAAAGAAAAGACAATAGTATCCTGTTCTGGAAATCCATGCCCATATCAGATATGCAGACTATCCTTTCGAAATTGCTGACCGTAACGCTTGTTATTCCAGTGGTTGCCATAGGATTTGCCTTTATATTCCAGATTTTTCTGCTGATAATCGGTTCATTCTACACCATTGGCACAGAATATAACGCATGGGACCTGCTGTGGTCTTCCACCAACCTACCCATGCTTCTTCTCAATGAAGTGATTTACATGACCATGTACAGCTTATGGGCCTTACCAATATTCGCTTGGTTGATGCTGGCCTCTGTGATTGCAAAACGTACCCCGTTGCTGGTGGCAACAATTCCTGTCGCCCTGCTCACCCTGTTTGAAAGCCTCTTCTTCAGATCAGAATATCTGGCGCATTTCATCGGTATGCGACTGACTGGCGCCCACATACTAGGGACTGATGATGGTTTTAATGAGAATTTCAGAAACCTTGGTCCGAGCACATCACTGGATATTATCCAGTCAGCAGGACAGCCAGAATTCTGGGTTGGTCTCGGTATTGCCGCGGCACTGCTCTATGTGACAATTCTGCTCAGGAAGCGCAACACAATGTAATCTGCCTTATCTCAATATTAGGAGATTTGGGTTCAAACCCTAACCACCTGATATCTTCCAACTGCCCCGGTGTAAAACCCGGGGCATTTTTTTGGCTTCGACGAATCTTAATCGGCTATTTTAACAATCTGTTTGCCAAAGTTTTCGCCCTTGAGCATACCAATGAAAGCGGCGGGTGCATTTTCCAGCCCCTCCATCACCGTCTCGCGGTATTTCAATTTGCCTTCTTTCAGCCAGCCGGAGGCCTTCTGAATGAATTCCATATTCAGGGTCGGGTTGTCAAAGGCAATAAAACCCTGAATTTTTAAACGCCGCGCAATGATGAGCGCCATGCCCCTCGGCCCTGGGGTCATATCCGCCTTATTATAATCCGAAATCATCCCGCAAAGGGCAATACGGCCAAAATTACGCATATTCCACAGCGCAGCTTCCATGATCTCGCCACCGACATTCTCAAAATTTACATCAATACCTTTGGGACATAGCTCGGCAATTGTCTTGGGAATAGAACCGCAGGTCTTATAATTAAATGCCCGATCGAAACCCAGTTCATTAACCAGAAAATCCACCTTTTCGTCGGAACCAGCACAGCCCACTACCTCACAGCCCATGATCTTGGCAATCTGCCCGACCACACTGCCCACAGCCCCAGAGGCGGCGGAAACAAAAACCCGCTCGCCTGCCTGCACATTTGCCACGCCGACAAGGCCCGCATAGGCGGTGATCCCCGGCATACCCAACACGCCCAGATAATAGGACAGCGGCACGGCGCCCCGCGCCACCGTCAGCATATCTTTGCCATCAGACTTGGAATAATTTTCCCAGCCCAGCATACCAACGACCACATCGCCTTCTTTAAACTTTGGGTTCTGAGACTGTACAACTTCCCCAACCACACCGGCTTCCAGAACTTTGCCGATCTGAAACGGCGGCACATATGATTTCACATCATTCATCCGCCCCCGCATATAAGGATCAACCGACATGTAAAGATTGCGAACCAGAATTTCACCTTCGCAGATTTCAGGGATTTCTGCTTCTGTCAGTTTAAAATTATCGGGAGACACCCAGCCATCGGGACGGCTGTTTAAGACGATCTGCTGATTAATCTCGCTCATGATATTTCTCTTTCTTTAGGGGAATCGAATAGTGATAAAATATGGAATAAAAACGATCGTTTGAAAAGTTAAATTTTTATTTTCCGCCCAGAGATCATTACTCAACCATCTGAAAATGCAGCATGGCCGAGGCGATGGGCTTGTCAGGATTGGACTGCCAGGCCTCGACATGAAGCGTGGCAAAACGCCTTCCCCGGCGAAATACGCGGGCCTTGGCGAAGGTGTCCTCCGGCTTTCCGCTGCGTAGATAATCAATTGTAATATCAATGGCTTTGGGAATATGTACCAGATCCCTGTCCCAAAAAAGCTGCATGAGAGCCGCCATTTCCATTAAAGACGCCACCGACCCTCCGTGAAGTGCCTGTGGGAAAGGGGAACCGATAAGATCTGAATGAAATTTCATGACCGTGGTAAGTTTGTCATCCTGCCGCATGAGCCTAAAACCCATCATTCTGGCATAGGGGCTGATATCAAGACTTTCATCGAAAGTCTGTTTTTCTTTCAGTTTGGACAGAAACGGCAATATCATGATGCTTTTTCCATCTCTGCGTAGGAAAATACCGCAACGCCATGAGCTATAGGATCTGTGCTGTCCTTGGAATAGACATCGCCCTGCACAAAAACCATATGATCCGTGACCTTCAGGCAACGGGTTTTCACAACCACGGAAGAAAAAGGTTCAGGTTTTTCAAAATAATCCACACGCAAATCAAGGGTTACTATCCTGCGGTATTCCTCAAACTGATCAAATACGGCAGCCCCGAGTGCTGTGTCCAGCAATGCGGTAATGGCCCCATTGGCTACAATTCCACTACCCGGAATTATTTCAAGTTCCGCATTATAGGGCATTTCAATCATCAGATTATCGCCCTGTTTCTCCAAAAGTCGCAACCCCAAACGCCGGGCATGAGGAATCAGAAACACCAGTTCTTTAAGTTCTACGTCTTTAAAAGAAATGGGGCTGACCTCCTGAAGTTATACAGAAACGCTCTGATATGCGGTGGCTATGGACTTTATTTTTCCCACCATGGAGAAAAGGCCGTTGGTGCGCATGGGCGAGAGGTGTTTTTCAAGGCCCAGCTTATCCAGCGTATCCCGCGCTTCTATCGTGGTAATCTCATCTGGTTTCTTACCGGAAAAAATCATCAGGATAAGGGCGACCAGACCACGTACAATATGGGCATCGCTTTCGCCCTTGAATACTACTTTCCCGTCAATCAGTTCATGAACCAGCCACACCCGGCTGGTGCATCCATGAACCCGATTTTCTTCGACCATGAATTTTTCATCAAATTCGGGCAGGCCACGACCAAGGTCAATAATATATTTGTACCTGTCTTCCCAATCATCCAGAAACTCGAATGTTTCAAGTACATCGCTAATAGTATCGTTCATTCTTCACACGCTTTTAGTTAATATGGCCCCTTAATAGACCTAATAGCCCCTCATTCACCAGCCTTTTTAATCAGAAAATGAAAGACAGTATTCACTTCTGTCATTTCCAGTAGCTCATGGCCGCTTTCCTGACAAAAATGCGGAAAGTCAATCTGGGTCATGGGATCAGTGGCTAATATCTTTAATATGGTTGTCGGCGGCATGCTTTCAAGTCTACGCCGAACACGCAATACCGGCACCGGACATCTATGTCCCGTAACATCCAGCTCTTCCGAAAAAATTCCCTTATCCATGAGATTACTTCAAACTTGAAACTTATTATTCTAAATTAACCCCCTATTAAGCCTGTCAGGCTACACTGACGCAACAAATAGTAAAATAAAAAAGAGCTTTCTGAGATGAATAACAAGGCAATTAGTATACTTCAGAAACAAAATAATCAGGATACCTGTGGTTTGCAAGAGATTCTAGATAGCTTACCCCATGGCGTTGCCATGTTTGACTTCAATCTTGTTCTAACCAACTGGAACAAGAAGTTCATGGACTTACTTGATCTCGATTCGTCTTTTATCAACTCAGAAATTCACCTGAATGACATTCTAAATATTAACTGGGATGTGGAACATAAAGACAAGAAGAATACCTTTGCTGCCAAAATATTATTCGAACTCTCTAAAGCCAGAACATCCGATGATTTATTTCCCTTCAGTTATGAGTATCGCGTAACAAAAGAAAAAAACCTCGAAATCAAAGGAGAAGTCATGGCGGGAGGGGACGGACTAATTCTGACTTTTTCCGATGTTTCCCTACGCTCAAATCAGAAATTAATGGCCGATCACTCCCATGAGATGGATGAAACGCTCATCACTGAAGCTCAGGCTGGCAGCCAAATAATGGAGCAACAAGCTGCTGTGGCTGTACAGATGGCCGAAGAGCTGGCTGTTACCCGTGAAATTGCAGAAAATACCGCAAAGCATATCGAGGCCATTCTAAACGCCATTTCAGATGTGCTTATCACGATGGATGTTAAAGGCAACATCATGACATGTAACCGGGCTGTAAAAAATATGTTTGGTTATGATGCCAAAGAAATTATTGACGAAAATTTACTGTATTTGGTTAACACTGCCCATATAACACCAGGGTATAATATAGAAAAATTCATCACAAATCTGGACGACGACGAAGTCCTTAGAAAACAAAATGGTACCGGACACAAGAAGAATGGTTCTACATTTCCCATTGAAATGAATATCCGTGAAGTTATCATTAATGAGCAAAAGCAATTTACCATTGTTATTTCAGACGTCACCGAACGCCATGAAGCGGAAGTGCTTATTCGGGAAATGGCGCTCCATGACAGCCTGACCGGATTGGCAAACCGTAACTTGTTACAGCAAAGGCTGGATATCGCCATGCGTATGGCAAAGCGTATGGATAGAAAAATATCGATCATGTTCCTTGATCTGGACGGCTTTAAGCCAGTCAATGACATGTTCGGCCATGCCACGGGGGATAAATTATTAAGAGTAGTTGCGAACCGGCTGGAAAGCTGCGCCCGCGAAATTGATACCGTAGCCCGCATTGGCGGCGATGAATTTGCCATCATTTTCACCAATATCGAGAATGAAACAGATGTCACCACAGCCGCACAACGCGTACTGGATAGCGTCAAAAAACCAATTATCATCAATGGCAACTCCCATCAGATAAGCACTAGTATCGGCATAAGCTTCTTCCCGTTAGATTCCAAATATCCGGAAGAATTATTCAGAATGGCTGATGTAGCACTTTATCAAGCCAAAAATGACGGAAAAAGCGTCTGTCG
>DAOWHQ010000013.1:0-4930 GCA_030641355.1 Alphaproteobacteria bacterium | reverse complement strand
TTGTTTTTACGCTTACCAAAATCGTGCAGGGCGCGGGCAACAAGCTACTTGCCGGGCCCGGATTCTCCGGTGATGGTAGCCGTCAGGTCCGTGGTCATTATCCGCGCCATAACCCGGTAAACATTCTGCATGGCCGGAGAACGCCCAATCAGGGGTAATTCTTCGTTATCATCTTTAATTTCTTCTGTTTCAGGTTTGCTTTGCTTGGCGGCCAGTGCTTTTGTGACAACTGATTTCAATTCGTTCAGGTCAAAGGGTTTTGGCAGATATTCGTAAGCGCCACGCTCTGTCGCCTTTAGTGCCGTCATCAGAGTATTCTGTGCCGACATGACGATCACCGGCATATCCGGGCGAATTTTCTTAATTTTCGGCAAAAGATCAAGGCCGTTTTCATCAGGCATAACCACATCCGTGATGACCAGATCACCTTCGCCATTGGACACCCATCGCCACAGAGTTGCCGCATTTTCAGTCAGCTTGACCTGATAGCCATCTCTCTCAAATGCCTTAGACAACACCATTCGGATGGCTTTATCATCGTCTGCGATAAGTAATGTTTTTTCTGTCATGGGCTCTGCCTATTAAAATCCTGACTATAGCTCGGTAATAATACTCTGAATATTGTATTTGCGTGTGTGGTATCACATTCAATGATACCGCCGTGATCCCCGATAATTTTTGCGACAAGCGCAAGTCCTAACCCAGTCCCCGATGGCTTTGTGGTGACAAAGGGATCAAATAAATAGGGCTTAAAATCTTCCGAAATACCACTGCCATTATCAACCACACATATTTCAAGGGGCAAATGCATCCGTTCTTTTGAACCCGCTACCGCGACACGGACCCCATGGCGGTAGGCCGTCGTCAAGATAACCTCCCCACCTGTGCGTGGCAAAGCCTCCACCGCATTTTTAATCAGATTGAGGAATACCTGTATCAATTGTCCCTTGTCGCCCCGCGCTGACGGTATAGACGGATCATAGTTTTCCTTAAAAATGACATTCTGGCCAAATCCGTTCTGAGCCAGTTTGCGCACATGCTCCAGCACGGAATGGATATTAATATCCTCTGGGGTTATGGGTTTGTTATTGGAAAAAACCTCCATACGATCAACAAGGGCGCATATGCGGTCGGTTTCCTCACAAATGAGCCGGGTTAAATCCTGATCCTCCTCTCTGATTTCCTGTTCCAGAAGCTGTGCTGAGCCACGTATACCCGACAGAGGGTTCTTAATTTCATGGGCCAGAACTGAAGCCATTCCCGCCACAGAACGTGCGGCCCCCCGGTGGCTTAACTGCTGGCTTATTTTCTGGGCAATGCTTCTTTCCTGTAGATGAATAACCAGATTTCCATCCCCTTCGATCAGGGGCGATACATGAATATCAACATGCTTGCCGTTATGTTTGGGGCTGCTCAACTTGATATCATACTCAGACGAAATGGTCTTATTCTGACGCGACTGATTGACTATGGACACCAACGGGCTGTCAAAAGAGAGAATCTCCTCCAATGTGCGGTTAATCAACATTTTGGAACTGGAAAAAAACAATTGCTCCGCGGCGTTATTTACAAAAATAATTTGATTTAAACCATCAACAACAATGATACTGTCCGGCAGGCTGTTGAGGATCAAGTCTTCCCTTATGGTGGACTGTGATGTCAAGCCGCCAACTCCTCAATCAAGGGGTCAAAGAAATCATTGATCATTTGCCGAACCTGTAACGCATCACTCATGCGGTTGACCTGCTGGCGGAAAAACGCACTGTCCCGCAACCCCTTAGTGTACCATGAGATATGCTTCCTGGCGATTTTCTTACCCGCATCTTCGCCGTAATGATCTATCATGGCCTGATAATGATCCAGCACGATATGCTTTAAATCCGCCAGAGTCGGATCAGGCAGTATTTCATCGGTCTTCAAATAATGAATGACCTGTGACAGAAACCACGGCTTGCCATATACCCCGCGACCGATCATCACCCCATCTGCCCCGGATTGCCGCAGAGCTTCGCGAGCATCCGCACAGGTGACAATATCACCATTGGCTATCACTGGAATAGCAACGGCATCCTTAACCTCGCCGATGAAACTCCAGTCCGCACTGCCTTTATACATCTGGTTACGGGTGCGACCATGAACCGTGACCATCTTGATACCGACATCCTCGGCAATATGGGCCAGTTCCGGCGCATTGCGGTTGGTAATATCCCATCCGGTACGCATTTTGAGGGTTACAGGTACCTGCACCGCTTCAACCACAGCCACCAATATCTTTTTGGCCTCGCCCAGATCCTGCATCAAAGCAGACCCGGCATAGTTACCAACAATTTTTTTGGCCGGACAGCCCATATTGATATCAATGATCTGTGCGCCCTTGTCTTCATTCATCTTTGCGGCAAGCGCCATCATATCAGGATCACAGCCGGCAAGCTGCACCGACATCAAATATTCATCGCTCTCGGCATAGGCCATCTTATGAGTACGTTTATGGTCGCGGATCATGGCTTGGCTGGCAATCATTTCCGACGTAACAAGTCCGGCACCAAAGCGCTTAACCAGTCGTCGGAAAGGCAAATCCGTTACCCCCGCCATAGGACTTAGCAACACAGGGTCTTCAAGCGCAATCGGCCCGATATTTATTTTCATATTTCGCATAATGGTGTCTAATATTTAAGCAATTTACACAAATGATTAATCTTTAATCAATATCAGGCAGTAACATACAGGAAAAGCCGCAATAGGTCAAAGAGCAATTGGTGCAAGAAAAATACAGACTTTACCATAATGAGGTGGTAGTTTTCAGTATCAAAAGACAAACGGAACATATGTATGAAGGTCGCTGTTTTAATAGTTGCTGCAGGAAAAGGGCATAGGGTTGGCGCAGATATGCCAAAGCAATATATATCGCTCGGCGGTAAAAGTATCTTGAAACACGCCATAAATGCGTTTTTGAAAGTACCATATGTTGACCTGATACGCACCGTTATCCATGAAGACGATCATGAGCATTATCAAGAAGCGATAGAAGGCTTAGACATCCTGCCTCCGGTGAATGGCGGGGCGACCCGGCAACAGTCTGTCATGGCGGGGTTGCAGAGCTTGGGGAGTTATGAGCCTGATCTTGTGTTAATTCATGATGCAGCCAGACCGTTCATTACAACAAATCAGATAGAAAATATAATCATCGAGGCCGCAAAGCATGGTGCTGTCATCCCGACCCTGCCTGTAACGGACACGATGAAGGTGGTAATTGACGACAAGATTAAGCAAACCGCTGATCGCAATACACTGGCCCGCGCCCAAACACCGCAGGCATTTCGCTATAAAATGATCTTCATGGCGCACAAAAGAGTAGCCCAGAAACTTAAGGACAGCATAGAGCTTACCGATGACAGCGCTATTGCAGAAGCCTGCGGTATTCAGGTACTGACCATTCTGGGCGACGAGAGAAACTTCAAAATCACCACCATGCAAGACCTTAAAAAGGCAGAAGATATGATCAAGGAAAATTTAACCGACATCCGTACTGGGCAAGGGCTAGACGTCCATGCCTTTGAAACGGGTGATCGGGTTATACTGGGCGGCATTGCCATCCCCCACGACAAACAACTGAAAGGCCATTCGGATGCCGATGTGGCCCTGCATGCCCTGACAGATGCGCTTCTCGGTGCCATAGGGGATGGCGATATCGGCACCCACTTCCCGCCAAGTGACGCGCAATGGAAGGGTGCAAGTTCAGATATATTCTTAAGACACGCCGATAAGTTATTGAAAGAAAAGCAAGGTATCATTTCAAACATTGATTTAACAATCATCTGTGAAGCCCCGAAAATCAACCCTCATGTTCAGGCTATACGGGATAATATCGCCGAAATTCTCGAACTTGTCCCCACAAGGATTAGCATCAAGGCAACGACAACGGAAAAGCTTGGCTTCACCGGACGGGGCGAAGGCATCGCGGCTCAGGCCATTGTCACAATCCGTTTGCCAGAATAGGGAAAAGAATAGGGAAAATATATGTTTGTTGATAAATGGTCTAAATCCCCCCTCCATCCGGCCTTAGTTCTTGCCACATGGTTTTATTCTGGTTTAGCCCCCAAGGCACCGGGAACCATGGGGTCACTGGCGGCCCTGCCCTTTGCGTGGATAATCATTGAACGCTTCGGCCCCTTGGGCTTATCCGCCGCCATCATTATGGTATTTTTCGTCGGCCTTTGGGCTTCGAAAGTATATATGACGGAAACGGGCAAGACAGACCCCGGTGAGATTGTCATTGATGAGGTTGCCGGACAATGGATCGCCTGCCTGCCCATTGCCGCCATGACATCAACTATCCCCCTATCCCTAGGTCCGCTTGTGTTAGCCTTTGCAGCATTCCGGGTTTTTGACATCTATAAACCATGGCCCATAAAAATATTTGACCAGCGCCATGATGCGTACGGCGTGATGATGGATGATGTGATCGCAGGATTTTTCGCCGCCATTATACTGATAGGATTTTATACCTATGTTCTCTGATGAAATCATAAAACTCGCCACAGAGACCCTGCAAATGGCACGGGACAAGGGGCTGCACCTCGCCACCGCAGAATCCTGCACGGGCGGACTGATCATGGGTGCATTGACCGAGATTGCCGGATCATCGGACGTGGTCGATCGTGGCTTCATAACCTATACCAACCGCGCCAAAATGGAAGTATTAGGCGTCAGCGCCGAAACCCTGCGCATCGGCGGCGCGGTGACACGCGAAACCGCCATAGCTATGGCAGAGGGAGCGTTAGAGCAGTCATCCGCCAACATCGCGGTATCGGTCACGGGCATTGCCGGCCCCGGCGGTGGAACGGCTGAGAAACCCGTTGGACTGGTTCATATGGCTTGCGCTAGTCGGGACGGCGTGACCATTCATGAAAAGCATTTATTTGGCGATATA
>DAOWHQ010000175.1:0-2411 GCA_030641355.1 Alphaproteobacteria bacterium | reverse complement strand
TCGGTCATGGCATTCACGTTAGTGAGCATATTTACGGCGGCATTACCGGTTTCATCAGCGCCCCCATTCACTTCGTCAATGCGCTGGCTGGCTTCCTCGGTACTTGATGCGGCCATCTGGGCGCTTCTGCTGATTTCGTTGGTTGCGGCGGATTGCTCGCTCATGGCATTGTTAATGCCGACGGAGATATCCTGAACCTGATCGATCTTTTCACCGATATGATTCACAGTGCCAATGGCAACCTTGGTCACATTTTGAATTTTATGTAGTTGGCTGTTGATCTGATCTGTGGCTTCAGCGGTTTTTTTCGCCAGACCTTTCACTTCACTTGCGACCACGGCAAATCCTTTGCCGGCTTCTCCTGCACGGGCTGCTTCAATGGTGGCATTCAGGGCCAGCAGATTGGTCTGGCCGGAGATTTCCGTGATAATATTAAGGATCGTGGTGATCCGCTCCACTTCCTCGGAAAGCTCGGACATGGCTTTATTAGTCTTACCCACATCTCCAACGGTTTCGGTGATAAGTGTGGAAGAGCGTTCAACCTGTCCGGTAATTTCGTAAATGGAGCCGCTTAATTCCTCGGCGGCACTGGCCACGGTCTGCACACTTGATCTGGTTTCATTAGCCGATTTTACCGCATGACCACAAAATTGTTTGGTATCTGATGCGGTGTCCGATACGGAATTGGCGATAGGAGCAAGGTCATTGGATGACGTGATCATATCTTCCACATTGATGATGAATTTCGATGTAATATCTTTGACGATCCGGTCTTTGTCCTGAATCTGGCCGACAACAGCATTAATGGCTTTGCTGTGACGGAGGAATTCCCCGCCCATGCCTTCGGGCATAATCCGGCGGTAATATTCACCGTCCCGAACCGCCTTCATGGTTTCACCCGCTTCGGACATAAAACATTGCACTACATCGAGGAAGTTATTTAGCTTGCAGGCAAGTTGACCGATCTCTGTCTCGCGGTTTTCATCCAGAACCCGCGCCTCCAGATCACCTTTGACAACCCGGTCGATAACAGTTGCAAGGACTGTAACCTCTTCACTGTCTTCTGAGCTGCTGCCGCTTCTAGTGCTTTTGTTAATTGAATTAATGGCGGATACCAGTTGCTCCAATTCAGGATTACCGGAAAAATTTGTTAGGGAATCCGGATTGCTACCTGATGCAATTTCGTTACATTTTGCGATAAGGTCACTGATATCTTCATTTGTAATTAGGTTACCTGGAACTATCTTCCTTGAAAAAATACTCATTACTCTTCTGCCTTATTATGTTTTTATCAGCTGTGCTTATGCCGCAGCATTCATTGAAAATATATATTCACCATATGATAGTTTTTCTTGCTTCAATAACTCGGTAAAACTATCCAGAGCCTGCTGGACGCCTTCTTTAAGATTTGAATGACTTTTCTCTATAGCGGAAAGTTCACTGTAATAGGACTGCATTTTTTGAACGATTTGCCTGTCAGGTGCGCGGCGGCTTGAATGATACCCCACATGGTTACCCATATTATCATATGTGGGAACTACATGGGCAAGTACCCAATAATGATCACCGCTTGTGTGCATATTGACCACATAAGCAAAGATCTCTTTTTGCTGTTGCAGGGTGTCCCAAAAAAGTTTGAAGATACAATGTGGCATATCGGGATGCCGAATAAGGTTATGGGGTTGACCAAGAAGTTCATCGCGGGAATAGCCGCTCATTTTTTCAAATAGCAAATTAGTATATGTGATTTTGCCCTTGAGATCGGTCTTGCTGACAATAAATTCATTGTCAGGGAAGAAGAGTTCATTTCCGGTCGGGGTGACATTTGACTTTGACATATAGAAAACCTTTTTTTTTATATATCCCCATAATTATATAATATTGATTATTATTGTTGCTTTCTTTTGTAGGAGATACTTCTTAAAAACTGATTAACGCGTTAACGGTTTCATCTTCTTACGGTCAATTTTTGGGAAAAACTAACGTGTGGAAGAGATGAAAATTTGGGATATGTAGAATATTTTTTAACGTTGTCTCATCAGCTATAACCGAAAAAAAACGTGAATAATGATGGTCTTATCTTGCGGGGGGAAGGTTGGTTTCTTTTGATACTATTTGCGAATAGGCAAAGGAGATAAAATTATAATAATTTTATTAAAAATGCCCCACAAATTTCACTTTTGTGGGGCATAAATTTTAAATACAGGCGAATCTTCTAGCTGAGTTTGGTGATGAATTCATTCAGATCATTCTGCAGCAAGGTGCTTTTGTCGGTCATGGCATTCACGTTAGTGAGCATATTTACGGCGGCATTACCGGTTTCATCAGCGCCCCCATTCACTTCGTCAATGCGCTGGCTGGCTTCCTCGGTACTTGATGCGGCCATCTGGGCGCTTCTGCTGATTTCGTTG
>DAOWHQ010000217.1:0-9942 GCA_030641355.1 Alphaproteobacteria bacterium | reverse complement strand
TGTTGGTCTGTTTGGAAACGCTGTCGATATTATCTCCGGCTTCGTTATCCCATACACTGTAGCGGGCAAAGAACCCAACGCTATGTTCGTTATTAAGGGCAATCTTGTATGATGGTTCAATATACCAGCCCCGCTGTGTGTCACGGCCAAGAAGTTCAGCCGCATCGGCATTAACATTCCACTGGGCATAGAGGGCGCGGAAACTGATGGTGCCATTTTGGCTGACGGCGCGATTGATGTTGGTATGAATTTCAAACAGGGTAGCAGAGGCATTTTCATCGGCGGCGCTGCTTTGGGTGATGTCATCCTGATACTGGAAGGTGGCGCCCACTTCTACGCCGGGGATGCCATGCCAGCTTGCCCGTGCGGTAAAGGCGGTGTTTTTCCAAGGCGCTTTACCGACTTTTTTGCGGCCACTGCGGATTTTATAGCCCTTGCCTGTGGTATCCAGACCGGAATGCATCATAAGGTCATAGCTAAAGCTTTCATTGAGGTCGCCGCTTAGCTTGATACCCGCTTCCCACCATGTGGAGGGGATGATGTTCTTCTCAACATTATTGCGCTCAACTCCGTAGAATGTGGGTGGTTCATGGGTTTCATTGAGGATACCCACCGGGATCAGTTGCAGACCCATGCTGATTTTGTTGTTTTCATTCAGGTCATATTCGACAAAGGCCTGTTCGATTTCAACTTCACCAACTTTGCCTTCGCCCGCAATGGAATGTTCGACTTCAAATTCACTGAAGAAACGGATTTTTTCGTTGAATTCGTGGCTGAGAAAAACCACGAAACGATGCAGGTCAATCTGATCTGCCCTGCCGCCATTATAATGCAGCTCCGCATAACCACCGACTGCGGTTGCACTTTGGCTACCAGCGCCGCCAGTGCTGGCAACTTGATCAAGCACATCACCGGTTGCTTCGATTTTTTCCTGATTTTCAGCTACTATTACAGCCGTCTTATCAACTTTTTTGCTGGTGATGCCAACAATCGCTTCAAGCCTTTTGATTTGTTCGTTTTGTTTCAGTATCATCTGCCACATTTCTTCCTTGCTGGGCATCTCCTGAGCGAAGGCGCCGGAGGCTGAAAAGGCAAGAGATAAAACTACAGTGGATACAGTAGCCTTAAGAAATTTGTTAGTCATATTACTTCCTCAATTTGGTTTTAGACGGCTTATATTAAATATGTTAATAATAATCATTATTAATAAAAGTTGTTAAAACAGCATGTATCAGATATGATTTGCATTATCAATAACAAAAACATAATAATATGAAAATTAACCAAAAACTGAGTGAGTTTATGCCGAAATCCAGCCAAAGAAGAAGAATTATCAAGCTAATGGCGGCAAGCATGGTTGCCTGTGCAACACCACAGGCGGTAACGGCTATAGTGCCTGATGCTAGGGCAGAACTATATCAATGGCAGGGCTTTGCCCTTGGAGCAGAAGTGTCACTGCAACTTTATCATCATGATGCGGGGGCGGCGCAGCGGATCATTCAAAAGTCGGTACAGATTATTCAGGATATGGAATCGCTGTTTAGTCTTTACCAACCACATTCAAAGATTTCTACTTTAAATCGGCAGGGGGTTATTTATAATCCGCCCACAGAGTTTGTTGATCTGTTACAGACAGCTAACCATATCAGTCAGATGACTGCGGGGGCTTTTGATATTACGGTTCAGCCTTTGTGGTTGTTCTACAGCGCGCAGGAATTTGATGAAAAAGGGGTGTCGGAAAATGAATTGCGGGCGATCCATAAACGCATAGGCTATGAAAAACTGTCAATTTCGCGGGAGAAGATATCATTTGACCGCAAAGACATGGCGGCGACCCTGAATGGTATTGCGCAGGGCTATGTGACGGACCGCGTATCAGACTATCTTAAAGGCGAAGGCCTGAGGTCTGTATTGGTGGATATTGGTGAATATCGTGCTCTTGGGCCACAGGCGAACAAGACGCCGTGGCGTATTGGCTTGGCGGACCCGCAGAATTTTGGAGAAATTTCCCATATTCTTGAAGTTAATCAGGGGGCGGTGGCGACTTCTTCGGGTACGGGTGATATATTTGATAAAAAAGGGAAATTTCATCACCTGTTTGACCCACAGACCGGAAAATCATCCCATAGGTATTTATCGGTAACGGTCACAGCGCCCCAAGCCACCTTGGCTGATGCCTTGTCCACGGCCTTTTGTGCCATGTCGGTCGCAGATATAAAAAAATGTCTGAAAGAAACGCCAAATGTAAATGCCCGGTTGACCAATAATGCCGGTGCTGTGATAATAATCTAACGACTATTTGTGAGTATATGGGTTTATGGTTAGGACGCGACAATCAGGCGGGGGTTTTTCGGTTTATCTGGATAATAGCCGAGAAGTTGATAATGATACGGCAGCCTATATATTCAAAAACCCCATTCAATTGATCATAGCAGAGAAATCAAGCGAGATAGACCGTGCCTTTGAGGAGATACGGCAATATCTGGCCGATGGATATTATGCTGCTGGCTGGATTAGCTATGAAACCGGACTTTTCCTTGAAGGAAAACTGACCTCTCTTGCGGACCAGTCTTACGATGTGCCGTTTTTATCATTTGGCATATATAAAAACCGTCTAACGTTAAATTCTGATGATAATGAGTCCCATTGGGCGCAAGAATGTGACCGGGATAATTATGATATCGAAAATGTAAGGTTGAATATTTCGCGCGGGCGTTATGAAGAGATGTTTGCCAAAATTCAGGATTTTTTGAAGGCGGGGGATATTTATCAGGTCAATTATACTTTAAAGTCCCTGTTTGATTTCACCGGATCTGAGACAAGCTATTTCGCCGTCTTGAGACAGGCGCAGAGGGTGGAATATGGGGCTTTTATCAACTCGAACAGACTCTCCATACTGTCCCTTAGTCCTGAACTTTTTTTCAAGAAGACGGGCCGTAAAATAATTGTCCGCCCCATGAAGGGAACCTGTGGGCGGGGCCGAACAACGGCGGAAGATCAGCAAAATTCAGATTTTATGCAAAATGATGAGAAGAACCGTGCTGAGAATCTTATGATTGTTGATCTGTTGCGTAACGATCTCGCCCGCATTGCCGCCCCGGCATCAGTAAAGCTTAAAAGCCTTTATGATGTGGAGAAATATCGTACTCTTTTACAGATGACATCCACCATAGAAGCAGAAGTTCCGGACGATATGGATATTGTGGATCTGATCAGGGCTTTGTTTCCCTGTGGCTCAGTAACCGGCGCACCGAAAATCAGAGCGATGGAAATCATTTCACAATTGGAGGAAAGCCCGCGCGGAATATATACCGGAGCCATCGGTTATATGGCCCCCGATGGCGATTGCTGCTTCAACGTTCCCATTCGTACTATCACCATTGATAAGGCAGGGCAGGGGACAATGGGCATTGGCAGTGCCATTGTGGCAGATTCGGACGTGGGGCAGGAATATGATGAATGTTTGCTGAAATCACAGTTCGCCACCAGAAATTTTCAGGAATTTGATTTAATTGAAAGTCTGCGCTGGTCGGTAAGTGAAGGTTATTACCTTCTTGAACTTCACATAGACCGCCTTAAATCATCCGCCGTCTATTTTGATTTTGTCTGTGACAAACAAGCCATATTGGATGACCTTCATTGTCATGCCGGCTTTCTTGATCCAGGCAAAAAGTGGAAAATCCGCTTACTGCTTTCGCGAACGGGTAAAGTTTCGATTACTTCATTTTCAATAGACAGTGATCAGGGTTGCAAAAGCAGAGTGATCACGCTCTCTGAAAAGAAGATCGACAGCCAAAATCCTATGGTCTTTCACAAGACGACGGATCGGGCATTTTATGATCAGGAATTAGGGAAGCATGATTGTTATGATGTGGTCTTTGTTAATGAGAAGGGGGAGCTTACCGAGGGAACTTTTAATAATATATTCCTGAAACAGGATAACATTCTATACACGCCATATCTGACAAGTGGCGTGTTGAATGGCACATTGCGTCAATTCCTGATGAATGACCCATCTACCAGAATTGAGGAAAAAAGGCTGACGCCTACCGAACTTTGTCAGGTGGATAAAATATATATGGGTAATAGTGTTAGGGGCTTGGTTGAAGTTTCCTTTAATGGCAGAAATAATTGAAGAGTTATTGTCATTAAGGCCATTATATATAAAGGCCTATTTAAATATTAATATGAATGCGAGGGTGGTTTTAACTATAAATATATCCTTAACCGCCCGTTCGGAGCTGTTTTTTGGCGTCGTGACGCCATATTTATGGGTTAATTGGGGATTTTTATAGGTTAATAGGGAACTCAAAAACCGACATTATCCAACTATAAATAGCCATAAAATGATCAGTAATTAGGGAGTTTTTACTATATATTCTTTCAAAAAGTGATATATTTTATGAAGCTAATTTAAATATCAAATATCATTAACCTGATATATATAGATAAAATTTTACGGTTTACCCATTGATTTTCAAAGCATTAGAAAAGAAAAAAGTATTAACGCTTTACGATTTCTTAAGACCTAATTGCCATAATTGTGCTGTTGTCATGACATCTATGGTTAATGGAATTAGATGTTATTTAGTTAATTATATTTTATATAAGGTTGAAACATATGCGTGTATTAGCTTTTACCTCACAAAAAGGTGGTTCAGGTAAAACCACGTTAAGCGGTCATATCGCAGTGCAGGCAGAACTTGCAGGAGCAGGTCCGGTCGTACTTGTAGATACCGACCCTCAGGGAAGTTTGACCGAATGGTGGAATGAGAGAGAAGCCCCGACCCCGGCTTTCGCCCAGTCCAATGTATCGCGTTTGATGACTGATCTTGATGAGTTGCGATCACAGGGATTTAAGCTGGCGATTATTGATACACCACCTGCAATTACACTGGCGATTCAGTTTGTTATTGCAGTGTCTGACCTGATTGTTATTCCTACAAGACCAAGCCCCCATGACCTTAGGGCCGCGGGTGGTACAGTGGAGTTGGCCGATAGAAGTGATAAACCCTTCATGTTTGTTGTCAATGGTGCAACGGCACGCGCCCGGATTACTTCCGATGCGGCTATCGCGCTTTCACAACATGGAACAGTGGCCCCAATCACACTTCATCACAGGACAGAATATGCCTCATCCATGATTGATGGCAGAACTGTTATGGAAGTTAACCCCGGCGGCAAGTCTGCGACGGAGATTGAAGAACTGTGGGATTATATTAGCGATCGTCTGGAAAAGAATTTCAAAAGAACTGTTTTTCAGCATCAGGCAACTCAGGTAAAAACTTCAAATCAACGCGTTGGGTTTGGACGTAGACAAGTACAGGTTTTATGACATGAAAAAAGATAAAAATGTAAAACAGGTCTCCCGTTTGACGGGCGCACTGCTCGCAAGAAAAGGTTCGGCTACTCCCTCTCACACGTCTTTGATGCTGAATCAGAAAGCAAATAGTTTCCTTAAAACGAACAATGAACTTGAAAAAGATGTTGTAAAGGAGCAATCTAATACACGTAAAGTAAAGGTTTCGGCTAAAAAGTCGAAATCAACCGCTTCGTCAGAGTGTACTGCGGTAAGTAAGCGTATTGCAATGACTTTACGTATGGAAGAGGAAGATCATCTTAAATTACGGTTATTCTCAGCCCATACTCGTAAAAGCTGTCAGGCAATTATCAGTGAGGCACTGGATGTCTATCTGGAGGAGAACAACGATAAGATTCCACTGCTGAAAATTGCATCTCAAAATAGATAGGAGTAATCCGGAAAAACCGGAAACTCTATGGAACGGAGCGAAAAATGATACATAATGATAAAGAATTAACGAAAAAACCTTCCCAAAACATATGTATGAGTAAAATTTTGGCAACAGTAGCAATGCCGCTATTCCTTATGGCATGCTCAAATGGGTCTGATTATCAGACGGCAAATTATGAAAGCACCAACAGTGCTGTTGTGCAGGATGTGGACACAGGGCGCGCGCCTGAAAGTAGCTTTGTGGCTCTGGCAAATGAAATGGCGGCAGAAGGAGATCATGCTGCGGCGATACCACTTTACCGCCGGGCAATGAAATATCACCCCTTTGCCTCAACACCATTGGTTGGTTTAGGCGATAGTCTGCGGGCAATTGGCCAGTATCAGCAGGCGGAAACAGCGTATCAGTCTGCATTGTCACGTGATGAACAGAATTTAAGCGCCCTTAGGGGACTTGGTAAAACTTATATCGCACTTAATCGTCCAACTATGGCGATTCCCATGCTTAATGATGCGATTTCATTAAATCCGCGTGATGTGGAAACTATTTCCAGTTTGGCTCTGGCACTAGAGCTGAAAGGCAACCCAAGGGCAGCTATGGAAGTTTATCGGGATGGTCTCAATATTGATCCTGATAACCTGAAACTGTTGAATAACTATGGGTTATCACTGGCATTGCAATCTCGCCATGATCAGGCCATTAATATCTTGAAACAAGCAGCTCAACATAGGGACGCCGGGGCAACCCACAGGCAAAATCTCGCCATGGCCTATGCTCTTTCTGGTAATGAAGTGATGTCTTCGCGTCTGCTGGCCATTGATAATGGGCCAGATATGGCGAATGAAAATCTTGGATATTTCAGAATTCTGGCAAATCTGTCTTCCGGAGATCGGTTTGATGCCGTTGTTCGTCAGTCCACTAGCCCAAAAACTGATTTAACTGAGGTGGCCAACGAAGTTTATAAAGATGACAGCAGGGTCAAGAGTATTACGGTTGCCCGTCTGGTGGAAGTGCCGCCAGAGCCTATTGCCGTTGTTGAACCGGAAGAAGATGATGTTCCGCCACTATTAGGCCCCCAAGGCTGGGCTTTACAAATTGCGGCATATCGACATAAATCCGAGCTGATGCCCGGATGGAAAAAGTTGAGAAAGAAGTATTTTGACATCATTGGTGATCTGGAACCACGTCGTTCGGAGATTGACCTTGGTGGCGCCAAATATGATGGTGGACCTCATGGTTTTTATTACCGCTTAAATGCTGGTCCTCTAACGAGCATGGCGGAAGCTGAAGAAGCTTGCCGGAAAATCAAGCAGGAAGGTACTGATTGCTGGGTTCGTGTGCCTGAGGTCGCCGAAGGTTCCGTATCAGATGAAGATCAGGAAAAGGCTGAAAAATTCCGCAGTAAGGTATATTCTGATAAGTTAAAAAATGACGGTGGCGCTGGCGCCTAAATAGATAATACAATTTTTAAGGGGCTGATCTGAGAAATTCAGATCAGCCCCTTAATTCTATATGCCCCATTTACTTGAAAGTCTCTGATTAGGCTGCGTGGCTTGATTGGGATGTAGATGTGAGAATGGCATATATGGCATCCCCACCTTCGGAACCCCGTAATTTTTCGCAGATAGATTTGTCTCGTAGCGTTCTGGATACTTTTGCAAGAGCTTTCAGATGGTCAGCCCCCGCAGTTTCCGGCACCAGAAGGAGAAAAATAAGATCCACAGGTTGATCATCCAGTGATTCAAAATCCACCGCCTGGTCAAGTCGGGCAAAAAGCCCATAAGGACGGTCAAGATCCGGAAATTTTCCATGGGGTATAGCCACGCCGTGACCAACACCAGTTGTTCCTAATCTTTCTCTTTCAAGCAACACATCCAAAATATGGTGATGAGCTTGAGGAATGATTTTCTCTGCGTAATTAGACAATTCCTGCAAGGTTTGTTTCTTGCTGGATGCCTTAAGATCCGGGACGATAGAGTCCAGATTTATCAGGTCAGTGATTTCCATACGATATTTTTCTGTTGTTAATCCACTTTTGGGTCTATCCAGCCGATATTACCATCGGTTCTGCGATAAACCACATTTAATCCGCCGTGCGCACTATTTCTAAACATCAGTGTTTGTAACTCGCCAAGGTCAAGCCTCATAACAGCATCACTTACAGATACTTCCGGTATATCAAGCTGCATTTCAGCAATAATAGCGGGCTGAAGATGCTCAGCTGGCTCTTCCACAGTCTCAGCCTCAGCCTCGAAAATATTATATTGAGCAGGTACTGTTGCCTGTCCATTTGGGCGATTTTTATGGTGATTGGTTAGCCGTCTTTTATAACGACGTAATCTTTTTTCCAGCTTTTGAGCAGCGGCATCAAAGGCCGCGTAGACATCTTTTTCTTCTGCGGAGGTTTGTAAATATACTCCATGTCCTAAATGCACATTGCAATCAGCACGATGCAAATGGGCATTTTTCGACATCGTTACAGTTCCGTCGATTGAATCTATCGTATTTTCAAAATATTTATCAACAATTCCATCAATGTGGCCTTCCACATATGACCTAAGGCTTGCGCCAACATCCATTTGTTTGCCTGTAACGATAATATTCATTTTAGTTTGTACCATTCTCAGATAGCTTGTTTTAATGAGAGCTTACACAATAAAAATACTAAAATTATATCAGTTATTGTGCGAAGCCGGGGAAGTTAGTGTCTGGCTTAACATTTGTCAAGTATCTACAAACTTCCGCTGTATTGAAAAGGATGAAATTATCATATTCATACTTTCCATATTCACTGCTTCTACAGGAAACGCTATCTGATTTTTCCCTGAGTTATTGTTTTTAAAAAGCAGCATTTTTGATTCTCCGCCTTTGTATGGAGGAGGGGATATTCAAGGACTCTCTGTATTTAGCGACAGTTCTTCTAGCAATATCAACACCTTCTGTCTTCAGGATATTTACCAATTTATCGTCGGAGAGAATTTTTTTCGGTTCTTCGGCGTCTATCAACGCCTGAATTGTATGTTTGACAGACTCTGATGAGTGGCTTTCGCCTCCTTCCACTGCAGCAATTGCGGTGGTGAAGAAATACTTCATTTCAAAAATACCACGGTTGGTGGCGATGAATTTATTGGATGTCACACGACTCACTGTGCTTTCATGCATCTCTATGGCATCAGCAATTGTTTTTAAATTCAGGGGCTTGAGATGTTTGACCCCTTTTTCAAAGAAATTTTCCTGATGTTTCACCAGTTCAGATGAAACCTTCAATATGGTTCTGGCCCTCTGGTCTAATGCTTTGACCAGCCAATTGGCAGAAGTCGCACATTCAGCCAGATATTCCTTGTCTTTTTTATCCTTGGTATGGTTTTTAATTTCCATGAGATAACGGTTGTTAAACAAAACCTTAGGCAGTGTCTCGCTGTTTAATTCAACAACCCAGTTACCCTTGGGGTTCTTTTTAATAAAAACGTCGGGGATAACAGCCTGTGTAATACTTGTGCTGAATGCGTGGCCGGGCCTTGGATTGAGGTCCTGTATTTCCCCGATCATATCCTTCAGGTCTTCGGTATCAATATTGCAAAGCCTGAGCAAAGCGGGATAGTCCCTTTTGGCTAGAAGGTCCAGATTATCCAGAAGTGCTTCCATGGCCGGATCAAGTCGGTCATTATTAATTTGCTGGATTTTAAGACATTCTTTCAAATCACGGGCAAATACACCCACCGGTTCCATCGTTTGGGCAATAGCAATGATCCGCTCTATTTCAGCAACCTCACAGCCAAATCTCTCAGCAATTAATTCACTGCTTTCTGACAGGTATCCTGCCTCATCCAGCATACCAATTAAAAAGCGTATTATGATTTTGTCATTGGCCTCTACCAAAATCAGGTTTAGTTGCTCCAGCAAGTGATCACTTAAGGAAACGCTTTCCGTGAGCCTAAGATCCATGGCAAAATCTGAGTGATCGAAACTGCCACCACCGCCCATCATGGTTTTTGAACTTAAGCCCAGATTATCAGAGGGGGCTGAACTTGGAACGGCATCTATGACGCAATCATTGTTAAAATTATTGTCCATCGCGGCTTCTGAATTAAGGTCTTCGGCTCCGGGGTTTTTCAGATACTCATCAGCCAGAGTTGATGGCGCAGTTTCAGAAGATTCATAGGATGTTTCTGAATTTTCAGGGTTTTCAGGG
>DAOWHQ010000136.1:0-8112 GCA_030641355.1 Alphaproteobacteria bacterium | reverse complement strand
GAATAAACTCGTTCGCGAAGCCCTGAACCTCTTTTATGATGTGCGCGATGTGCCGGGGCTGAAGAAAAAACCATCAACCTCCGAATTGCTGGACTGGCTGAAACTGCTCATGGTGGAAGATATGCCGCTTGACGTGCTCCGTAGTAACGACCCGAAAACCATGATCCCGCCCCTGCATGGTGCGCTTCTGAAAAATGAACAGGATGTGCATATGCTGGAACGGCTGGCCTTTATGAACCGCCGAGAAAAAAGGTAATGTTCACTAATTTCTTCCTGACCCTACGTGACCATGGCGTTCCTGTGTCTTTGCGGGAATATCTCATGCTCATGGAAGGTATGCAGGCGGGAATAGCAAATTATTCCATTGATGACTTCTATTATCTAAGCCGGGCAACTCTGGTCAAAAGCGAAAATAATCTGGATAAGTTTGATCAGGTGTTCGGTCATTGCTTCAAGGGACTGGAAGCACCCGAAGCCGAAGACCTTCTGGCAGAAATTCCAGAAGAATGGCTGCGCAAGATGGGCGAAAAATTCCTCAGCCCCGAAGAAATGGCAAAGATAGAGGCTATGGGTGATTGGGACAAGCTCATGGAAACCCTCAAAAAACGCCTTGAGGAACAAAATGAACGCCATCAGGGTGGCAGCAAATGGATCGGAACCGGCGGCACATCGCCCTTTGGTGCCTATGGCTATAACCCCGAAGGTATCCGCATCGGTCAAAAAGAAGGCCGCCACGGTCGGGCAGTCAAGGTCTGGGACAAAAGAGAATTCAGAAATCTGGATGATAATGTGGAGCTGGGAACCCGCAATATCAAGGTTGCCCTGAAACGCCTGCGTAATTTCGCCCGTCAGGGGGCCGCAGAAGAACTTGATCTGGATGATACCATCCGTTCCACGGCAAAACAGGGCTATCTGGACATTAAAATGGTGCCGGAACTGCATAATGCCATCAAGGTGCTGATTTTCTTTGATATTGGCGGCTCTATGGACCCACATATTAAGTTATGTGAAGAACTTTTCTCCGCCGCCCGTAGCGAATTCAAGCATATGGAATATTTCTATTTCCATAACTGCCTCTATGAAGGGGTCTGGCAGGATAATAGTCGCCGCCATCAAAACCGCATGGATACCTATGATATTCTCCATAAATATCCCCATGACTATAAGGTGATTTTTGTGGGTGATGCCTCCATGAGTCCTTACGAAATTGTCTATCCGGGCGGTAGTGTGGAGCATTGGAACGAGGAAAGCGGCGAAGTATGGATGAAACGGGTGCTGGAAATATACCAGAGTGCCATATGGCTAAACCCCACAAAGGAAGCCCATTGGGACTACACCCATTCCATTTCCCTGATGCGCCAGCTAATGGATGAGCGTATGTATCCGCTCACCGTTGGCGGTTTGGAAGCGGCCATGAAAGAACTTAGCCGAAAACAATAATCTATCTACTATATTTTTTAATGGCCTCCGCAAGCCCAAGCGTAAGCTGCGAGCCGATTGCACCACCATCACCGCTGATACGGTCTTTAATCACCACACGCATGGCATCAATATGGGTTTTTATGATTTCCACATTTTTATCAGATGTCGCAGTCCTAACGCCGGTAAAGTCATATAACCCATCGGCAAAATTGGACATTAAGGGATAACCAAACGTCCCACCCTGCCCGCGCATATCATGGGCGATGGCGTGTAGCTGTTCAAAATGTTGAAATCTTTGTTCCGGTGTATCCACACAGCGCCGATGCACATCAGACAGCTGCTGAATTAGCCCTGATACCCAGTCGGGATAATCTTCTGACATCTCGTCCAAAACAGCCATGGCTTCTGCCATCAACGCTTCATCAAAGGTAACCTCATCATCATTAACGGGGCCCAAGCCCAATGTCTTTTCCTTCAGCTTATTTTTAAACCGATAAAAACGTACACTAACTTTAACCATTAACAACCTCCACTTCTGGACTGTCATAGGTAAATTTCCGTCTATCCCCTCCCTTAATGGGAATTAATTGTCGGCGGCGGTCTGGGCCAAAATATGATGCGGTATGCACAAACTGTCGTGGTTTGTTAATGACCGAAGATATTTTGTCCGCCAGTGCATTAACGGTGAAGGGTTTAGACATGAATTCATTAACCCCCATGGCACGAGCATCATGCACGCGCTTTGGTTCGGAATATCCGGTTAACATCAAAAAGGGTATAAAACGGTCCGGGCTATCTTTATGGCGTCTGATCCAACGCAACAGAAGCATCCCATTCACTGGCGACATTTCCCAATCCGATATGATCATATCTATGTTCATCATCCCGGCTTTCATGGGGTTATCCGCAACCAGCTTAATAAAATCAATGGCCTGTGTGCCATCGTCAACGGATTTGACGGAGCCTACACCTAACACACGAAGGCAGTTGACAATCAATGATCTGATGAACTGACTATCTTCCACGACTAAGATGCTGATGCGGCTTAAATCTATATTACTCATATGTTCCTGCTATTTTTCTGTTTAGCCTCTGTGTCAAACTTCTCTTTAATATTAACCATAAAAGACTGAAGTAAATAAAAAATGAACTTATACTTAAATACAATAGAGAAATTCAAATGCTTGTTGCTACCGTAACTGCCTGATATAATACATAATATTTTTAGGAAAAAAAGAAAAGAACAATCTAAATATGACTAACAGTAAAACCAAGGGTCCGGAGCAAACCATCACTCCCGCAGATACAGTACAGAATAACATATCTAATGGAACCACGAGCCAGACTTGGCATAGGCGTTTTTGGCCACTATTGCTCTGTTCTGTCTTAAGCATAATATGGATCGCAATATGTTTATGGTGGTTTATGAGTTCAGGCAGAACCATTAGCCAATTACCTGTTTATGAGGCTGGGGGACTGATGGCGACAGCCTCCCTTCCCCTGATTCTAATATGGCTGATGGCATTGGTCTATCTGCGTACAGACCCCCTGCGGGATCACCGGATGGCCCTTGCTCAGGGCTTGGATGGAATTCTAAAGCCCCTTGATATCGCCCAAAAGCGTGTTAATAACATCGTGGCCGAATTGAACAAAGAAATCAACCATGTAGAAGCCGCGAGCGATATTGCCGCAACACATATTGATAATCTTGAAAACCGTTTCCAGAAGCAGATTACAAACCTGTTTGAAGTCACCACCAATGCGGAAGTCAAGGCCATCAACATACAAAAGATGTTAACCGCTGAAAGGGAAGCCTTTAGCCAACAGGTAACAGAAGTAAGTGAGCATATAACCGATCTGGAAAATATGTTCAAGAAAATCAATCTCAGCAGTGAGACCATTACCAGCGCCAGCCGTGAAATATCTGAAAACTGTGAAGCTTCAGAAAATAAACTGGACAATATAAGCCAGACTCTTATCGAAAGACAGGCGGCCCTGACCGATACCCTGGCTGAACTTTCCAATAATACTGATCAGATATGTGGCAAAATGGATAAACAATCCGCGGTCATTACAGAATTGAGCCAAATAACTGCACAGGAATCAGGCAAAATCACAGCCACACTCCAGGATCAGACCATGAGCCTGTCCGCACTGGCAAGGGAGGCGCTGGAATTGACATCACAAAGCGGCGCAGCATTTCAATCACAGGCAAAGTCCATAAGAGTGGAACTTGATGAGGCCAGCGACAGTTTTAAATCCAACGCTGCCGCGATAGTGCAATCCTCACAAACCCTGTCTGAAAATCTTATTAATCACATGAACCGTGCAACAGATGATCTTGACACCAAGAGCGAGACTTTGGAACATTCCATTGCTGTGCGGGCCAGAATGATTGAGGAGGCTCTTGAGAAACAGGCCGAAAATGCAAAGAAATTCATCACAGGCCAGGGGGAAGAATTTATCGGCAAGATGGATGCAACCGTTTTATCACTCGAATCTCAGGCAAAAAGAGTGGACGATGCCGTTAAGCAAACCACCGAGAGTCTGGACGTAAATACCGGAAAAATGGACGATCACTATGTCGCATTTGAGCAATTGTCAGAGAAATTTAATATTCAGGTAAATCAGTCAGAAGACCAGTTGAAGGCACATCATGAAGAATTCGTCACGAGCCTTACCGATGTTTCAGGTTATCTGGATGACAGCCTGCAAAAACTTAAAAATCAAACTGGCTCGCTCGGCGAACATGCTCAGGAAATTATCAGCAACATCGTTGGGCAAACAGAGCAGCTATCAGGGCAGATTGACGACATCCGCGACCGGACGGAATATACGGTTCGTAATATTCAGGAAATGGGGGAAACCGTAAGCCATCATTTCACCGCCACTGATGCGCAGGCCGCCTCCCTGTCGGAAAACTGGTTAAAGACCGCAACACTTGTAGAAAATCAATGTTCGGACACCATGTCAAGACTGGATGGTCTGGCGGCAAAACTGGTGGAAATCGAAAAAGAAAATGCCAAGGCTGCTGATGCGGCAGAAGGCACGGCATCCAAAGTGGCTAATCAAATGGGCCATGCCTCAGAAAGCATCTTTCTGGCTTCCGCTAGCGCCATTGAGGCCGCCGATGAAACCAACCGGGTCATCGATGAACATTCCGAAAAATTACACCAGCTTATCAATGCCCTTCAGCTTTCCAACAAAAGTATTCTGATTGATGCCGAAGCCATTGAGCAGAAAAATCGGGATAAGGGTGGAAATCAATTCTCGCAGCTTGCAGCAAAGGTACTCGAACAGCTCCAGACCCTGTCCATCGACATTAACCGTTATTTTGAGAGTGATGTCCCTGACAAAGTCTGGCAGTCCTATGTTGACGGCGACAAAAATACTTTCGTCCGCCGACTTAAAAAAGTAACCGATAAGAAACATACTGCCAGCCTGCGGGAAAAAATTAAATCTGATTCAGAATTTCGTAAACAGACTTTGGAGTATATTCAGATTTTCGAAGACTTAATGTCTCAATCCATGTCCTCAGATAACTACAACACCTTCAGCGTGGCCCTGATTTCATCAGAAACCGGCAAAGTATATCTGGCTCTGGCTCAAGCCATGAACAGATTCAATGCTTAAATATCAGTTTGTAATGTTAGATCTCGCTGCCTTTAATTGTGGCAAGGCAGCCAAGACGAAGTGTGCGACAGCACACAAGATGAAGGCTAACGATGTCCACGGTTAAAGGCAGCGCGACCTAAGCGGCTTGGTCGTCTTTTTTTGATGACCCAAGTTTGGTTATGAAATAATCCAGATTTTCCGCATCAAAGTCATCCTCATTATTGGTCAACATACGTTCTAGCATACGTTTCTGGAACCGATCACGGTCATCAGAAGCACTGGTTTCCATGTCCTTGGTCACATCCAGTGCCGCCATCACAATCGGCAGCATTTGAGGTGATAATTTACATTCCCGGTAGATAGCAGCAAGGCCCATGCTTCCCCGGTCATGAATCAATTTATAAGCGCTGCTCACCGGAATATTACAGAGTTTGGCAAGAGCCGCTTCAAAGAATACCACATCCCCCATGCAGATGGCCCGGAATATTAATGTCTCGGTCAGGCGCCCATGTTCATGCATCTGCTCTACTAGCTTTCTCACATCCATAACATCCGCGCCATCGCTCAGCAAGCTAACCGTTGCCCGCTCCCGCGCACTCAGGAACAGGTCCATGACCATATCCGGCGTCATTTCATGATGTGTGACCAGATGATCGCGCACTTTTTCAGAGACGAGGGACACCAGTCGTTCGGCTACTCCAATAGGCAATTGCCCACGGTTGGCAAGGGAATCACTTACGGCCTCTACTTCGCCATATTTATCCATGACCTTACCCATGGTTTCTTCCTTAAGGTCCGCGCCTTCGTTTGAAACCAAGGTAGAAATCACTTCCTCACTTTCGCTATTTTCAACGATTGCATCGGTCAAATCTGAGGACAGGCTTTCCCGGCGCGCAATGGCCATCTGACCTTCGGCACCTTTACTCTTAACAATTTCCACTAAATCATCATCGGTAAGAACTTCTGAAAATTCAAGCATGGGGCCAGCCACACCGACCACATCATTGGCGAGCGAGACAGCAACATCATGGGGAACATCGGGATTATCTTTCAGGCTATCAGACAAAGCGGACCGAACGCGCTCTTCCGCATCACGCACCATAATCTTGAAAATATCCTCGGCAATTTTCCGCTCGCTTTCACTAAGCTTTCCCGTATTGAATTTTTTACTGACTTTAATTGCAGCTTCCGCACGGTTTTCTGCTGTGGGGTCACTGAGTAATGATTGAATATCCGAGCTTGTTAAATTATCCGTCATTGAATCTATTGCCTTTATTTTGAACAAACTACAATTACACACCTGCCAACTACTATAAGCCATAAAAGATCAAGTAGCCTAGTGTATATTTTTCTGTGTCCTATTTTTCATAAAAGAGGTTAAACTGTCGTTAATTTAAGTTATAAGAATCAACATAATTAAAAAAAATGTATATATCTTTACTTTATCTGTCATTTATAGGGATTTTCAATGACTACTAAAATGAAACGAATCATAATAAGCATGGCATTATTTTGCTTATTCCTTCCAACTACTGCCCATGCATTTGATTTAGCAGAATTTGACGAGGCCCTTAATAATTTCATCCAGCCCTTTACCAGCCTATATTCTGAAATAATCTTTATGCCCATTCAAATAATGGGGCAGGATATGCCTGTCATAGTATTATGGCTCGCGGCAGGGAGTATATTTTGCACCCTGTATTTTAAATTTATCAATATTCGTGGTTTCAAGACAGCACTGAAAATTGTTCGAGGGGATTATACCGACAAAAATGATGCCGGAGAAGTTACGCATTTTCAGGCCCTGTCAGCGGCTCTGTCCGGAACGGTTGGTCTTGGCAATATCGGCGGCGTGGCCGTGGCCATAAGCCTTGGTGGCCCTGGGGCTACCGTCTGGATGATCCTTGTGGGATTATTGGGTATGTCAGCGAAATTTGCCGAATGTACCCTTGGGGTTAAATATCGTATCGTTCATGAAGATGGCAGCGTATCGGGTGGCCCCATGTATTACCTGAAACACGGCTTTGCAGAAAAAGGCTGGCCCCGTTTAGGTATGGGACTGGCTATACTCTTTTCCATCTGCTGTGTGTTCGCGTCTTTTGGTGGCGGAAACATCTTCCAGATCAGCCAGACCGTAGAACAGTTTCAGATTGTAACCGCGGGCCATACGGATTTCTTTGTTAACTATCGCTGGTTATTCGGCTTGGGTATGGCAACGGTGGTTGGTTTGGTTATCATCGGCGGGATTCGTTCTATCGCCAATGTAACATCCAAACTTGTACCGGTCATGTGTATCTTCTACTTAATTGCCGCCACGAGCATTCTGATTGGATATTACGAGAAAATTCCCGAAGCTTTCATGGCTATTATAAACGGTGCAATCACACCGGAAGCCAGTTTCGGCGGCTTGATAGGCGTGATGATTCAGGGCATGAGACGGGCTACTTTCTCCAACGAAGCCGGAATTGGCTCTGCCCCAATCGCCCATGCAGCTGTTAAGACAAAAGAACCTGCAACCGAAGGACTGGTTTCCCTGCTGGAGCCTTTCATTGATACAGTTGTTGTCTGCACCATGACGGCCCTTGTGATTGTTATAACAGGTGTTTACGAACATGGCAGTGGTTTAAGTGGTGTGAAATTGACCTCCGAGGCATTCTCATCGGTTTATTCTTGGTTCCCGTTTGTGCTGGCTATTGCGGTTCTGCTGTTTGCCTTCTCCACCATGATTACCTGGTCTTATTACGGTATTAAAGCATGGACATTTTTGTTCGGTGGAAGCAAGAAAATGGAAATTACCTATAAGCTTCTATTTTGCTGCGTGACCATTATCGGTTCTACGATGTCGCTAACGGAAGTTGTGAATTTCTCAGATGCCGCCAACTTCTCAATGGCGATACCCAACCTGATTGGTGTATTCGTATTGGCCCCGGTTGTCCGCCAATGCTTAATTTCATTCATGGGAAAGATTAAAAGTGGTGAGATAACGTCCAACCGAAAAATTAAAGCAACTGAAACCGCCAATTAGGCTTTTTCATATTTATTTACAAAGGGGATGCTCAGGCGTCCCCTTTGTCT
>DAOWHQ010000056.1:0-5482 GCA_030641355.1 Alphaproteobacteria bacterium | reverse complement strand
GTGGTGAGGGTTGTGCCTTTGTAAGCAAAACTATCTGGCAAATCACTTGGAGCGCTGCCAAAGGTGAAGACAGGGCCAGAGCGTTTCACCGGATTAGACAGGAAAACCTCATCCATATGGGAGAAATTATGCACGATCTTGTCTTCATCAAACAGGGTCATTGTGCCATAGAGCCGGTTGGCCTGTTCATGATTAAAAGCAACGATTACGGCAAAGACCAGAAGTGCAAAAAACAATGATGCTCCGGTAATTCTCAAAATTTTACTCATTTTCCCCATTTCCCTCCGGTTTGATCCAACGTAATACAGGTTTTCGCGCTGCCAAGGTTTCATCAAGTCTTCTCAGGGGCGCGAGATAGGGCGCACCACTGAATAATTCCTTATTGCCCGCCTTGGCTTCCGCGACCAGATGGCGTAAAGAGCCGATAAACTGGTCGAGGGACTGTTTGCTTTCGCTTTCTGTGGGCTCAATCAGCATGGCACCGTGAACCACCAGCGGGAAATACATGGTCATGGGATGATAGCCCTCATCAATCATGGCCTTGGCAAAATCCAGTGTGGCAATGCCGGAACCGTTAAGGAACCTGTCATCAAACAGACATTCATGCATACACGGCCCATCAAAGCTCGCGGTCATCACATCGGAAAGTGACGCCATGACGTAATTTGCATTCAATACACTGTCTTCCGCCACACGGGCAAGCCCGTCTGATCCGTGAGACATCATGAAGGCCAAAGCGCGGATATTCATGCCCATCTGCCCGTGAAAAGCGGTCATGCGGCCAAAGCTGTCGGAACCTTCTTCCAGATGTTCCACCAGAGAGAAACCATCTTTTCCATGAACCACATAGGGTACTGGCGCGAAGGGGGCCAAGGCTTCTGACAACACAACCGGACCCGCACCGGGGCCACCGCCGCCGTGGGGGGTGGAGAAGGTCTTATGCAGGTTGATATGCATGGCATCCACACCCAGATCACCGGGCCGAACCTTGCCGACAATGGCATTGAAATTAGCCCCGTCGCAATAGAAATAACCACCAATATCGTGGATAGCCTCGGCAATCTCGATTACATCGCGCTCAAAAAGGCCGCAGGTATTGGGATTGGTCAGCATGATCGCTGCCACATCGGGGCCAAGTGCATCCTTAAGCGCGGCGAGGTCAACATGACCGTCTTCGGTGGCCGGTATGGATTTAACTTTATAGCCACAAAGGCTTGCGGTCGCCGGATTGGTGCCATGAGCTGATTCAGGGGCGAGCACGATAGAACGGTTCTCTCCGCGCTTGTCTAGCGCGGCCCGAATAGCCATCAGGCCGCAAAGCTCACCATGTGCGCCAGCTTTGGGTGACATGGCAATGGCGGGCATTCCGGTCAGGGTTTTCAGCCAATGGGCCAACCTGTCCATAACTTCCAACGCACCCTGCACGGTTGAGAGCGGTTGCAGGGGATGAATGTCACCAAGACCCGGAAGGCGGGCGACCTTTTCATTGACCCGTGGATTATGCTTCATGGTGCAGGAACCCAGCGGATACAGGCCCATATCAATGGCATAATTCATCCGGCTCAGGCGGGTGTAATGGCGCATGGCTTCCGGCTCTGATAATCCGGCAAGGCCAATTTCATGGCCCCTTGTCAGACCGCCAAGGCGATCTTTAAATTCACCAACTTCTTCCAGATCAACGCCTGTGCGTTCCGTATCACCGATTTCGTAAATCAGCAATTCACCCTGTTCCAGTCCCTTGTTCCCACTATGGGTGGTGAAGCTGTCTTGTGATAGCTCAGTTAAATTGACGATGTCTGTCTGACGTCCTTGTTTGTTAAGCATTGATCAGCTCCTTCAGTTCGCTGACCAGTCGGTCCATATCCTCTTCCGTCACGGTTTCTGTCACCGCCACGAGCATCTGGTTCTTCAGGCTCGCATCGTTAGGATAAAGCCTCGACAGGGGAACCCCGCCCAGAATTTGCTTGGCTGTCATATTTTCTATGGCCTCTGTTGCATCTATTGGCAGAGAGACGGTGAACTCGTTGAAGAAACTGTCATTCAGCACCTCAACCCCGTCAAGGGTGGAGAGTTTATCGGCCAGCTTCACTGCTTTACTATGATTGAGCCGCGCCAGATGGCGGAAGCCTTTTTCACCGAGCAAGGTCATATGAATGGTGAAGGCCAATGTGCAAAGCCCCGCATTGGTGCAGATATTACTAGTGGCCTTTTCCCGTCGGATATGTTGTTCGCGGGTGGACAGGGTAAGTACATAACCGCGCTTGCCGTCGCCGTCCACGGTTTCGCCGCACACCCGACCCGGCATGGTGCGCACCAGTTTCTGGCGGGTGGCGAAAAGCCCGACATAAGGCCCGCCAAAGCTCAACCCATTGCCGATACTCTGTCCTTCGCCGACTACAATATCCGCGCCCATGGAACCGGGCGAACGCACCGCGCCCAAGGACACGATTTCGGTAACGACAACGACCAGAAGAGCTTTCTTTGCATGGAGTGCATCGGCCAATTTGCTGTAATCCTGCAAATTACCGAAAAAATCAGGATATTGGACAACGACACAATTAGTATCATCGTCAATCTGATCAATCAGGGTGTCTACGCTGTAGGTATCTATTGCATTAACCACAGCGATATCATCAGTATATTTGGTCGCGGTTTTAACCACCTCAATATATTGGGGGTGAAGCGTTCCCGACAGGATAGATTTCTTTTTGCGAGTTGCGCGCCGCGCCATCAATACCGCTTCGCCACAAGCTGTTGAGCCGTCATACATGGAGGCGTTGGCGACTTCCATTCCCGTAATTTGGGCCACCTGTGTCTGAAACTCAAACAGCGCCTGCAAAGTGCCTTGGGAAATTTCCGGCTGATAAGGGGTATAGGCGGTGAGGAATTCACCGCGCTGGATCATATAATCAACGGTGCTTGGCACATAATGACGGTACGCCCCCGCGCCACAGAAGAATGGATGTGATCCGGCGGGGATATTCTTTTCTGCCATATGGCGAAAATTGCGGTCAACCTGCATTTCCGACATATGAGACGGCAGATCAACGGGTTTCTTCAGCAGGGCAGATTTGGGCACATCTCTGAACAGGTCATCAATATGACTGACACCGATTTTATCCAGCATCTGCGATCTATCATCATGGCTAAGCGGTAAGTAACGCATTTTATTCCAGTCCTGCTGTGAAAGCCTTGTATCCGTCCGCGTCCATAAGTTCTTCTAATTCACTCGCGTCCGAAAGCGTAACTTTATAAAACCAGCCATCAGTTTCCGCCTGTGCATTGACCAGAGCTGGCTCATCTTCGAGCGCGTTATTAACGGCGGACACTTCGCCGCCGACAAGAGCATAAATTTCACTGGCTGCCTTAACGGATTCCACAACGGCAATTTCGTCACCCTTGTCATAGTTGCTGCCAACTTCGGGAACTTCGACAAAGACGATATCACCGAGCGCATTCTGGGCATAATCGGTGATGCCTACGGTTCCTGTGTCTCCCTCGACCGTGATCCATTCATGTTCTTCTGAATAATATGTTGTCATTTTGCTCTACCTTTTTTATGTTTTTCTATAATAATTTTGAGGGACAAATGGGGTTTTTGCCACGCGTGCGGGAAGCTGTTTGCCGCGAACGGATAGATATATTTCTGTATCAATAGCGGCAAATTCCGGCGTCACATAGCCCATGGCAACCGGCCCGCCGAATGTGGGGCCAAAACCACCGCTTGTGATCTTACCTATTTCATTGCCATCCTTGTCTAAAATGATGGTGCCTTCACGGGCCGGAGCGCGGCCCACGGGCAGAATACCGACCCGCTTCTGGCTGTAATTTTTGGATTCGATCTGGGCCAATATGATCTTGTCACCGGGGAAGCCGCCTTCGGCACGGCGGCGTTTGCCGATTGACCACAGAAGAGAAGCCTCAACAGGTGTTGTCTCTGTTGTCAGGTCATGACCGTAAAGACATAAGCCCGCTTCAAGGCGCAGGCTGTCCCGCGCCCCAAGGCCAATGGCTTCCACTTCGTCTTGCGCCAGCAGGGCGCGGCAGACTTCCTCTGCCTTGTCGGCGGGGATAGATATTTCATGACCATCTTCGCCCGTATAACCGGACCGGCTGATATAACATTCCGCACCACAGATAGTGATTTGTGCATAAGTCATGAAATCCATTTCATCAGCACCAGAGGCAAACCGTGCCAGAACTTCGGCGGCTTTAGGGCCTTGTAGGGCCACAAGGGCGCGGTGGTTAAGCTCGGTCAGGGTGAAACCTTGCGGAAGATTGGCCCGCATATGGGCAATATCCTGTGACTTGCAGGCGGCATTTACCACCAGAAACAAATCATTTTCCCGCTTGGTGATCATCAGGTCATCCATGATGCCGCCACTATCGTTAGTGAACATGCTGTAGCGGATTGAGTTCACCTTCAGGTCAATGATATTGCCGGGAACCAGAGTTTCAATCCAGTGATCTGCACCCTCGCCAGTGATAACCACCTGTCCCATGTGAGACACGTCAAAAAGTCCAGCTGAATTACGGGTCTGCTTATGCTCTCCCATGACCCCAAGGGGATATTGCACGGGCATGGCATAGCCCGCAAAGGGCACCATTTTACCACCCAGTTCTTCATGGAGGGCAAATAGCGGCGTTTTTAGAAGATTGCTATTGTCGGCACTCAATTTATTTCTCCAGAGCAAGCACTTTTCGCACGCAAACCCGTGCTGTCGGTGCCCCCTCTGTCATTGGTACCTGAGAGATTTGACTTTATAGGATGCGCTACCGCCTTGCGGCTGCTTGAGCGCGGGTTTGGTCTAGTCCTGAGACTGTTCCAACTATAAAGCTTACCCCGTCGGTGGGATTTATCTAAAAACCCGCTTTCCAGAGTGCTGTTATATCCTGCGGTCCTTGGTGCCTGAGAGTTTCCGGGGCGGTTGCTCCTTCGGCGCTGCTCTTAACAGTCTCTCCCGCAGGGTCTGTTAGCATGGCGTCATAATAGCCCTAATGGGGGGAGAGTCAACGGGGGAAAGCCGAGATAAAACATAAGACATTGATCATAGATTGAATATCTGCGATAAATGCTCAAATTCGATCATATGCTATTGGGAAAGTCTAAATAAATGAGCATGATAAAAGTGGTATTTTCGTTTGTCGGAAAAATATTTGAACTATTCTGGAAATATTTCCGAAAGTTTCAATCTGCGGTGGGAACATTATTGTTTCTAGCGCTGGTCGTATTTCTGGCAGCATCCTTATTCGGTGAAGATAAAATCATTGTTCCTGAGCAGGGGGCGCTTGTCGTATCTCTGGATGGTGCCATCAGGGAACAGAAAATCTATAAACAGGATCCGTTTCGAACCATATCAGGGGGTGATGTCAGGCGTCAGACTATCCTGCGGCGGGTAATCAAGGCTATTGATACTGCGGCGCAAGACGATAAAATCTCAATGATGATCATCAATACCAATAGCATGGCTGGGACCATGCC
>DAOWHQ010000266.1:0-15135 GCA_030641355.1 Alphaproteobacteria bacterium | reverse complement strand
TGACCGTGAAGGATAAAAAAGATCTGGATTTTGTCCTGAGCCTTGGGGTTGACTGGGTTGGTCTTTCTTTTGTTCAGCGTCCTGAGGACGTGCAGGAAGCCAAAAATATTATCGGTACTCAGGCAAAAGTCCTCGCAAAGCTGGAAAAACCGGCAGCTCTTTATGCTTTGGATGAAATTATAGACCTTTCGGATGCGGTGATGGTTGCGCGCGGTGATATGGGTGTTGAACTGCCTATGGAAGAGGTTCCCGCGAAACAGAAGAAAATTATCCGCCATGCCAGACGGGCCGGTAAGCCCGTTGTGGTGGCGACCCAGATGATGGAAAGCATGATTTTAAGCCCGGTACCAACCCGCGCTGAGGTTTCTGATGTTGCCAATGCCGTGTTTGATGGTACGGATGCCATAATGTTATCAGCTGAAACCGCGGCGGGCCAGTATCCGGTAGAGGCGGTAAGCTATATGGACCGGATAGCACAAACAGTGGAGCGGGAACCAAGTTACCGTAAAACTCAAGGTGACGTGGAAGCTTTGCGCGACCCGACATCGGCTGATGCGCTGAGTGCTGCGGCAAAACAGATTGCTGGTACATTGGAGACTGCTGTCATTGTGACCTATACCACATCCGGTTCAACGGCAATCAGGGCAGCACGGGAGCGGCCAACAACGCCTCTGCTGGTGTTGACACCTAATCAGAGTACAGCACGGCGTTTGACCATCGTATGGGGGCTGAACTGTGTCCATACGGAGGATGCTACTAATTTTCAGGATATGATCGACAAGGCCTGTCATATTAGTGCGAAATACAATTTTGCTAAATTGAATGATCGCGTTGTGATTACGGCGGGTATGCCTTTTGGTTCGCCTGGCAAGACTAATGTGATCAGGGTCGCCCGTATTCAGAGCTATCATGTAGAATAGCCGTTAGCCGGGGAGTATTCCCCGGTCTACCAAACATGATTTGAGATTTTCCGCATTTGTGAAAAGATGTGTATGAAAGCCGATTTTCTGTGCGGCAATCAAATTTTCCATGCGATCATCAATGAACAGGGTTTCTTCTGCGGCAATCCCACTTCTGTCCAAGAGGATGTGATATATACGGGGGTCTGGTTTTACAATTTTTTCTTCGCCAGACACGATCACATCCTTAAACAGAGCCATAAATTCATGGCTTGCCTTAAAGTCTGCAAATTGATCAGCAGCAAAATTGGTTAAGGCAAATAATGGGTAGTTCATTCCCTGTAATGTATAAAGCAGATCGACAGTCCCTTGTATGATACCGCCAAACATATCATCCCATATATCCTCATAGATACCAATCATGTCTGCATGGTCGGGAAATTGTTTCTGCAAAAGATGGATGTTTTCCGCAAAGGGAACCCCCCGATCATGGCGGGTGTGCCATTTCAGTGAGCAGACTTCATTCAGGAAATAATCAAGCTCTTTGTCTCTGCCCTTAAAGAGAGGGGCATAAGCTAGTCGTGGATCCCAATGAACCAAGACATTTCCTATATCAAAGGTTATCGCTTTGATTTTGGGGTAATGTGAGTTCATTACATAAATCCACAATGAAGAAGACCGTGCCCTTGGGGGGGGAGGCACGGTCTCCTATTAACTGTTAACCGAGGCCAACAGTGAATATCGTTAGTGATTAACCTTGGCGCGCTTTAAAGCGGCGGTTAGTTTTGTTAATCACATATGTCCGTCCACGACGCCGGATTACCCGACAATCACGATGACGGTTTTTCAATGATTTTAAAGAATTAACAACCTTCATGGTCTTCCTCGCCTAAATAAGCTATATATAAAAAATAAGCAGTTAAAAGTTCGGGCGAAAATTATATCCGATTGCGATGAATGTCAATAACAAAGAAAGTATATGGCGTATAAAAATTGCCCCCTTCAGATTCATCGCACCCAATAGCTAAAATATATACTTTTTTTAACTCTCCATAAAGGAGATCCCTTTACTATAAGTATATGATAACGTATTTCACCATCAAACACAATAATGAAAAAAATGACCATGCTAGTAGATCAATCAAAAGATAAAGCGCCCTCCGTAACAATCGAACTATCAGAAGAAATTGGTTTTGTGACGCAGGTAAGTGGTACGGGCCTAGCCGTTTCATGCGAGATTAATGCATTGCATAAATCTATGGATGTTGGTGATTCGTCACGCATGCCCGCAGGATTGATTGGAGCCATAGTCAAAATCAAGGTTAATAAGGGATTTGTTTATGCAACGGTCCGTGAAATTGTCCGGCAGGACGGAAGCACTGACAAGGTATCGCACGTCCTGATGTATCTTGATTATCTTGGGCAGGGTGTCAGGGCGCCCTATTCGCCCACTGGTATTGATTTTAATCGCGGGATAGCAGATTTCCCTACGCCGGGGCAATTGGTCTATGAGGTGAGTTATGAAGACCTTGAATCAATTTTTGGCGTGAATGACACCAATCATTTTCATGTGGGGACCGTATATCCACAACATACGACGCCGGCGTCCATTATGACGGACAATCTTCTGGGTAAGCATTTTGCTGTGCTGGGTAGCACCGGCACAGGTAAGTCATGTACTGTGGCGCTCATCATCCACCGAATTGTGGAAAGGATGCCCAAGAGCCATATTATCATGTTGGACCCTCATAATGAATATACCTCTGCTTTTGCAGACTGCGGGGAGCATTTTGATACCAGTAACTTGCGATTGCCCTATTGGATGATGAATTTTGAAGAACATGTTGAAATGTTCATCGGTATTCGACGCACGGCGGAACGGGAAGTGGAAATTGATATTCTGCGGCGTTGTATTTATGCGGCTCGGGTCGATGCGGCCACTGATATGCAATCAGAAAAAATAACGGTGAATTCACCCATCCCCTATAAACTTTCATTCCTTCGTGAATATCTGGATAAGAGTATGGGCAAGCTTGATAACCCTGAAAAAATCATGCCTTTTATGAGGCTTAAGGCAAAAATTGAAGAATTGAAACGGGATGTTCGGTTCGCCTTCATGTTTTCAGGTATGTTGGCTCATGATAATCTTAAGGACGTCATTAAGAACCTGCTACGCTTTCCTGTAGAAAATAAGCCGGTATCTACCATTGACCTGTCCGGCGTTCCCTCTGAGATCGTTAATGTAGTGGTTTCCATGATCAGTCGGCTGGTGTTCGATTTCGCCGTTTGGAGCAAGGGAGAAGATGCAAGGCCGATTCTACTTGTCTGTGAAGAAGCTCATAGATATGTCCCCACATCGGAGGATGCGGTCTTTGGCTCTACGAAACGGGCTATCGAACGTATTGCCAAGGAAGGCCGAAAATATGGGGTGTCACTGGGTCTTGTGTCTCAAAGGCCAGCGGATGTTTCTGAATCAGCTCTTTCCCAGTGCGGAACAATATTTGCCATGCGGATGAATAATGAACGGGACCAAAAATTTGTTGCAGCTGTTATGCCAGAAGGAAGCAAGGGGGCATTGTCAGCGTTGTCTTCCTTACAAAACCGTGAAGCGCTAATAGTAGGGGAAGGGGTCAAATCTCCAGTACGGGTTATGCTTGATAAACTGGAGGAATATAAACGGCCATCAAGCGCCAATCCTGTTTATTCAGAAGACTGGCTGAAAGATATTGAAAATGATGATTTTATTGTGGATACCATCGAAAACTGGCGTAATCAGGGGCGCTAGAAATAAAATATTAAAATTGCACAATAAAAATAGCCACTAGGAAAACCTAAGTGGCTATTTTTATTGCATGATTTAATGGTCGGGGAGACAGGATTTGAACCTGCGACCCCCTGTACCCAAAACAGGTGCGCTACCAGGCTGCGCCACTCCCCGACGGGATTAAATCTAACGTGCAAGGCTTAATACAAGAAGCCCCTCCCAAGGGCAAGTGCATTTATTCACTATTGACATTTTTTTTAGGTTTTTTGTGATTAATGGCTGAAGAAGGGGTGTTCTATTCTATCCCCCACACGAATATTAAGCTTGTTAGTCATGCCCGCGTTTAATTCAAGAGCAGAAATAACGGATTCATGAGAAGAAATAACATCAAGAGAATGTGGCACGGTGGACTTTGCAATGTGAACTATGAGGCCCTTTTGATTAATGAACAGTATATCGAGCGGGATGAAAGTATTTTTCATCCACATAGTCACCATCTTATTTTCCTTAAAAAGAAACAACATACCATCCCGGTCGGCCATTTTTTCTCGAAACATCAAACCTCTGGCCCTCTGATCATCCGTTTCGGCAATTTCAACCTTAAACCTATATTTATGGCCCACGGCTAAAACAGATAATTCGGATCGGCTAAACGTGACCTGACCCTCAGCAGAAAAAGAGAGATGACAGGGCAGGGCAGTCATAAAAAGAATGCTCAGGAAGAATAATATGCAGTTTTTTCGAAGAGATTTTATACGCACAGCATTACAGATCCAAAATCACTAAAAGATAACCAGATTAAATTTTGATGGCCTTAACTACCAAGCCTCGTTCTCCATCATCGACGGCAACGGCGACAGTTTGACCGGGAACTAAATGGTCTACACCATATTTACGTAATAACTCCATATGGATAAAAACATCTTGCCCGCCATCCCCACGATTCACAAAACCATAACCACGAACTCTGTTGAACCATTTAACAGTCGCTTCGACAAATTCAGAATCGTCCACATCAATGTGTGCTATTTGGGGTTGTACTAATTCGATGTCCGTGCCGATAGCGGTAGTTAAGTCAAAGTCAAGAATCTTTACGGCCTGTCTACCCTTTGGCCTATCCGCAGATAAACATCTAACCGTTGTTCCTTCCGGTAACATACGGCGTCCAATATCTTTCAAGATGGAGAAATGGACTAAAATATCACCTTTGTCGTCCTCTGGTGATATGAAGCCATAACCTTTAACAGAATCAAACCATTTGATTGTACCGTTAATTTCATCAAAATGACCAGTGGTTGTATCAATTGTGTTCACAGAACCAACCCCATCATCTTGACTCCTACTATCCATATCTAATTGGATATTTGCCGATGAATTTAACTCCATATTACCTCACTCTCTTTAAAGCGCTCCCCAATCAAGCAACTGTTACTTTCGATCTTACTAACATAATAGCACAAAAACTGAAACTCGCCAGTAAATTGTGAAATTATTATACATGTAAATTATATGTATCTATAATTCAATGCTATTGCAAAGTCATACAATATTAAGTTCAATATCTAATATTTACTAGGATTTATACTATCCTGAAGGGAAATATTCCTGATTTAGGTTAATTTTACATAGTCAATTAATTATTGTCCCAATGAATGAGAGTTATCTGCCAAGCTGTTCCGTTATGCTACATGACGAGCATTTCACGAGAAGTTAAATTTATTTCCTTACCTTTATATGCGCCTGTGGATATGGCTTGGGTTATAACCCAAGCCAAAAGATCAGTCTTGTTGCATAAACCAGCCTATGGTCCTTGTCCGTCTAGCCGCGCAAATACGAGACGAGGAACAGAACCATAGACGTGATTAACAACGCCACACTGAAATGCACGATCACAGGATGGATATTCGGTATAATAAGAACTTCTATTTTAGGTTGTTACCATCCATCAATGTGATGTCTCACCATTTGCATCCAACTTCAGGTTATGGGCCGAATGATGTTCTATCATATTATTGTCATACATATATTGCGTAGCAGGCTCTAATACCGTGACCACTGCGATATATCCAGTGATGGACATAACGATGGTATAGGGCAGGGCCATTAAAACCATGTTCATGTATGACAGGCGGATCAGCGGTGCAATAGCAGATGTAAGCAGGAACAGGAAGGCCGCCTGACCATTTGGGGTAGCGACGGATGGAATGTTGGTGCCGGTATTAATCGCCACCGCCATCAGGTCAAAAACATCGCGGGTGATAGTTCCGTTAACAAGTGCTTTCTGAATTTCCGAGATATAGACGGTTCCCACAAACACATTATCGCTGATTGCCGACAACAATCCGTTGGCAATATAAAAACCAGCAATCCGGTCTGATCCTTCGAGGGTCAGAACATAGCGGATCACGCCGCCGAACAGGTCCTGTTGGGCAATCACAGCTACAATGGCAAAGAAAACCACCAGCAGGGCGGTAAAGGGTAGCGCCTCTTCAAAGGCTTTGCCGATCTGATTTTCTTCGGAAATGCCGGTAAAGGCAGTCAGTAACACAATCACCGAAAGACCGATCAGACCAACAGAGGCCAAATGGAACATCAATGCAATCACGAGCCATGCCGCGACCACGATCTGTGCGATCAGGGATGCTTTCTCCCGATAGGTTCTCTTGGCGGATTCTTCTGCGTCAAATTCTTCCAGAATATGACGAACTTTTTCGGGTAGTTTAGCACCATATCCGAATATGCCTGTTTTTTCGAGAAGTACACATGTGGTCAGCCCTACGACCAAAACCGGAAGTGAAACAGGAGCCATACGCATGAAGAATTCAATGAAATTCCATCCAGCCCGTTCACCAATAATAAGATTTTGAGGCTCCCCGACCAGTGTGCATACACCGCCCAGAGCTGTGCCGACAAGAGCGTGCATCATAAGACTACGTAAAAACGCCCGAAATTGATCTAGGTCCGACCGATGTAATTCATCAACCTCATGATCTGCAGAATGATCATGGTCGTGGTGAGCAGCCTTACCTGATGCTGCTTTATGATAAATCCCGTAAAAACCAACGGCAACCGTAATGATTACGGCAGTCACGGTCAAGGCATCAAGAAAGGCCGATAATATGGCTGCAATCAGACAGAAAAGAAAACCTAAAACGGTTTTTGACTTCACATTCAACAGTACCTTGGTAAAGACAAATAGCAGCAGTTTTTGCATAAAATATATGCCCGCCACCATAAAGACCAGAAGCAATATAACTTCCAGGCCATGCTTGATTTCATTCATTACCATGTCGGCTGTTGTCATTTTCATGAACAGCGCTTCAATGGCAAGTAGACCCCCGGGCAGGAGCGGGTAGCATTTCAATGCCATTGTCAAAGTGAAGATAAATTCAATAACTAGCATCCAGCCAACAATATATCCGCCCTGCTCATGGCCGAGAGATAAGAGGACAATCGGATTTAAGATGAGGAAACCGATTATTGTGAGCTTGTACCATTCAGGTGAGTGACCAAGAAAATTCTTCGTCATCCCTGATGCAATAGATTTTGCCATTTTTATATTTGCCTTCCTAAGAACAATTATGCAGACGCTTATGGAATTCGTCCTGTTTCTACTAACACCTTTCTTACATATACAATGGCGATGAAATCAAGCAAAACCGGAAAAATTACAGAAAATGTAACAATAGTGACATAATTAATTTCTAATCGGTCTGGACAGACCCTAAAGAATAGAATAGTCAAACCTTGATAGAGGGTTTTAATTAAAGAAAATTATTATGATTGATCAGTTATACCAGAAGGCTATTTTGAGACAGGCGGCTACCGCAACGGCTAGTGGTGCGCTGGAAGATTCTGATCTTCATCTGACGGTTCATAACCCGCTGTGTGGCGACAGGATTACGGTTTTCGTCAATCTTGATGACAATAGAATCACAGAATTTTCCCATGTGACCAAAGCTTGTGTCCTGTGTCAGGCCAGCGCGTCGATTCTTGGCGAATGTTCAATTGGGGAGACTGAGCAAAGTCTTCAGATCATCCATGACGACCTTATGCATAATTTAGAGGGAAATGGTCTGGAAGATAAAGTATGGCCGGATGACAAGTGGAATGTCTTGAATATCTTTCAGCCGGTTTCCAGTCATAAGAACCGTTTCACCTGTGTCACGCTACCCTTTGGTAGTCTGCTTAAGGCTCTGCGCGGAGAGGAATAAATAAAAGGGGCCGCTTGAATAAGCAGCCCCTCGTAATTAATGAATTTAAGCGTGAATTATTCGCTTTTTTCTTCCTCAGCTTCTTCAGCTACAGCTTCTTCTTGAGCTACAACTTCTTCAGCTTCGTCTTCTTCACTATCAGCAGCGATGGCAGCTTCAGAATCTTCTTCGTTTTCGAAGTAATCTTCAACTGACACATCCAGATTTTCCTCAGCCGCTTTGGCATCGAGACCCTTTGCCTGCATTTCAGCTTCTTCAGCGGAACGCGCCACATTGATCTCTATTTTGGTAAAGACTTCTGCATGAAGTTTGAGTTCAATAGAATAAATGCCCAAAACCTTGATTGCGTGATCCAGAATAACCTGGGCGCGGTCAATTTTAAGATCTTGTTCACCAAGAGCTACCGCAATATCACGGGCAGATACGGAACCATAAAGGTTGCCTGATTCACCAGCCTGACGAATAAGAACGGCTGATACGCCTTCTAATTTTGTTGCAACGGCTTCTGCTTCTGATTTTGCTTCGAGGTTTCTGGTTTCGATCTCAACACGCTGAGTTTCGAAGAAAGCCCGGTTTGCTTTATTAGAGCGAAGAGCTTTTTTCTGTGGCAACAGGAAATTACGGGCATAGCCGTCTTTTACCGTTACAGTGTCGCCGATTTGGCCCAGCTTGCGGACACGTTCAAGAAGTATGATTTCCATTTTTCATTCTCCCTATTGAACAATGTATGGCAGAAGTGCCAGATTACGAGCGCGTTTGATAGCCTTGGCCAGTTCACGCTGTTTCTTGGTAGAAACAGCAGTGATGCGGCTTGGCACTATCTTGCCACGCTCGGAAATGAATTTGCTCAGCATGCGCACATCTTTATAGTCAATTTTCTGGGCATTAGCACCAGAGAAGGGACAGCTTTTGCGGCGTCTGAAAAAGGGGCGTCTTGTATTGCCGCCCTCGGAACGTTGTTCAGCCATGTGATGTTCTCCTTATTCTGTCGCTGTTTCAGTTTTAGCAGCTTCAGGTTTTTCTGAAGCGGCGTTATCTGATTTTTTGTTTTCAAAACGGTTCGGGCGATTGTCTCTGCTTTCATAGCGTGAGGGACGACCTTCACGATCTCTTGACTTTACAACAACAGAATCACCTTCTTCCAGTTCTTCAACCCGGACAGTCATGAAACGCACAATATCTTCATGCAGGCGTTCGTTCCGTTCCAGTTCAGAAATTGCATCCGAAGAACCATCAATGTTAAACAGGACATAGTGACCTTTTTTGTATTTTTTGATCCGATACGCAAGGGAACGAAGGCCCCATTGTTCAGTCTTGGTTACTTTGCCGCCATTATCTTCAACGATTTTAGTCAAATCTTTGCTAATCGCTTCAACCTGTTGAGGCTGGATATCCTGGCGAGCGATAAATATATGTTCATAAAAAGCCATTTGCAGGCTACTCCTTGTTTATAAGTTCATTTAACGGTTTTTCGGGCGGGGTGATTACGAATATCAAATCGTCACACTATTTCATTAACCGACACAGCAAACCGAGGCATCCTTTACAAGAATACCCTGAAGCGGCGCAATATACATGAAAGACCAGTAAAGACAAGGTCTATACGGGCTTTTTCAGGTTTTTTTTTAGCCTTATGATAATTCCTCTAAAATAACCCTCTCAAAGGTCGACTTTTATAGGTCTAATTGTTATGACTAACTTGTAACTAACATCAAAAGGAAATCACAATTATGAGCAGAGCATTTGTTTTCCCCGGTCAAGGGAGCCAGGCCGTAGGTATGGGTAAACTACTGTCCGAAAATATGCCCGTAGCAGCACAGGTTTTTGAAGAAATTAACGATGCGCTGGGCCAAAATCTGTCGAGCATAATGTTTGAAGGACCACAGGAAGACCTCACCCTGACTCAAAATGCACAACCGGCCCTGATGGCGGTAAGTATGGCGGTGATGCGCGTGTTGGAAAAAGACTTTGATGTAAAACTCACCGACGTGGCGTCTTATGTTGCTGGTCATTCACTGGGCGAATATTCAGCCCTTGCGGCATCGGGAGCCATTGGCCTGGCGGATACGGCTCGTCTGCTGAAATTACGCGGCGAAGCTATGCAACGTGCGGTTCCTTTGGGGGTTGGCGCTATGGCGGCCCTGCTGGGGCTTAATTTCGATGTGGCAATGGAAGTTGCCGAAGAAGCCGCCCAGAAAACCGGGGAGGGAGAGGTTTGTACGGCTGCAAATGACAATGCTGATGGGCAGGTAGTCATAAGCGGTCATAAGGCCGCTGTGGAACGGGCCATTGAAATTGCCAAGGAGAGGGGCGCCAAACGGGGGATACTCCTTCCGGTAAGCGCACCTTTTCATTGTTCCCTGATGCAGCCCGCCGCTGATGAAATGGCAGAAGCGCTGGCAGATACGATCATTTCGGCACCCTGTGTACCGATCATAACCAATGTGACTGCGATGCCTGAAAGTGATCCGGAAAACATACGAAAATATTTGGTGGAACAGGTCACAGGGCGGGTTCGTTGGCGCGAATCTATACTTAAAATGAATGAGATTGGCGTTAACCAACTGGTTGAAGCCGGGACGGGTAAGGTGCTGACGGGTATGGTGCGGAGAATTTGCCGTGACATGAAGGGGGTTTCCCTGCAAACTCCATCAGATATTGAGGCCTTTGCAAAGGAGGGAGAAGAAAATGTTTAATTTGAACGGTAAATGCGCACTTATCACGGGAGCTTCTGGTGGATTGGGTAGTTCTATCGCGCGGGCTTTGCATGAGAGCGGCGCAAAAGTTGCTCTTTCCGGCACACGGGTTGACCCATTGGAAAGTCTGGCCGCAGAACTTGGAGAAGGTGCCTTTGTGGTTCCGGCGAATCTGTCTGACCCTGATTCAGTTGCGGCCCTGCCAAAGGCAGCGGAAGAGGCTATGGGGCAAGTGGATATTCTGGTTAATAATGCCGGAATTACCCGCGATAATATCGCCATGCGCATGAAAGACGAAGAATGGGACGATGTGATGCAGGTCAATCTGAAATCGGCCTTTAAATTAACTCAGGGCCTGATGCGCGGTATGATGAAGCGCAGGTGGGGTCGGGTGATTAATATCACTTCAATCGTTGGCGTTACGGGCAATCCGGGGCAGGCCAATTATGCGGCATCCAAGGCGGGTATGATCGGCATGACCAAAAGCCTCGCGCAGGAGCTGGCCTCCCGCAATATTACGATAAATTGTATTGCTCCCGGTTTTATTGAAAGCCCCATGACAGATGTCCTGACGGATGATCAGAAAAGCAGCCTGTTGTTGAATGTACCTATGAAGCGCTTAGGTGTTGGGATTGAGATAGCAGCAGGTGCAGTTTATCTTGCCAGTGACGAGGCCGCCTATATCACAGGTCAGACACTACATATCAATGGCGGCATGGCAATGATCTAAATTTTATTGTATATTTATTCTTGGCAAGAACAGACTTAATGTGCTAGGAAGCCTCCGGTGAATGGATGGCCTTGTTAATATCAGGGTCAAGTTATTAACAATATGAACTCAGTTTTTTATTGCTTTTGCTTGTAAAAGGAAAATAGAGTATTAAATACTGGTTCTGTGATTATCAACCCCCGGGCTTTAATGGCCCCCTAAAATAGGGATAGAAATATGAGTGACGTAGCTGAACGCGTAAAAAAAATTGTTGCTGAGCATTTGGGCGTTAAAGATGACAAAGTTACAGATACTTCAAGCTTTATCGATGATCTGGAAGCGGATAGCCTTGATACTGTTGAACTCGTAATGGCATTTGAAGAAGAGTTCGGTTGTGAAATCCCTGACGATGCTGCTGAAAAAATCCTTACTGTTAAGGATGCTGTCGACTTTATCAGCGCAAACGCTTAAATAGCGTACATGTTGCCTGATATTGTAGGTATGGCAAATGATTTGACCGCGAAGCACTATGTCTTTATTTAAATAAAGATACGGGGTTCGCGGTCTTGTTATTTTTGAAGTATTCTGCTTTAAATAAAAACCAAGTCATTGCAAAGAAAAAGAAGGTAAAATAATGAGACGAGTGGTTGTTACTGGAATGGGGCTTGTTACCCCGCTTGCATCTGGGGTCGAAGAAACCTGGAAGCGTCTTATTGCTGGCGAGTCCGGCGCTGGACCTATCACAAAATTTGATTCTGAGGGGCTTTCATCGAAGGTTGCCTGTGAGGTACCTCTGGGCGATGGCACGAACGGTACGTTCAATGCCGATGACTGGATGACAGCAAAGGAACGCCGCAGAATTGATGACTTTATCCTTTATGGTATTGCTGCTGCTGAAATGGCACTGGCGGATTCTGGCTGGAAACCCACAAGCGATGAAGATCAATGGCGTACTGGTATTCTTACCGGTTCTGGTATCGGCGGACTTCCCGGTATTCAGAAAGAATCCATCATCATGCATGAACGCGGTGTCCGGCGGGTCAGTCCGTTCTTCATTACCCGTTGTCTGATAAATCTGATTTCCGGTAATGTATCAATCCGTAACGGCCTGAAGGGGCCAAATCACGCGGTTGTGACGGCCTGTGCCACGGGAACCCATGCCATTGGTGATGCGGCACGGATGATCGAATTTGATGATGCAGACGTGATGGTTGCGGGCGGCGGCGAAGCTGCCATTTGCAAAATGGGTGTTGCGGGATTTGCTCAGGCCAAGGCACTGAGTACGCATTTTAATGACACGCCGGAAAGAGCATCGCGGCCTTATGACCGTGACCGTGACGGTTTCGTAATTGGCGAAGGTGCCGGCATGGTTGTTCTGGAAGAATATGAACATGCCAAAAAACGTGGCGCTAAGATTTATGCCGAAGTTGTGGGTTATGGCCTGTCCGGCGATGCCCATCATGTGACAGCTCCCGCGCCGGATGGTAGTGGCGGATATCGTGCCATGCAGGCGGCTTTCAAACGTGCTGGCTTGACACCCGATGATATTGGTTATGTTAATGCTCATGGGACTTCTACGCCGCTTGGAGATGAAATTGAATTCAAGGCGGTGAAAAGACTGTTTGGTGATGCGGCGGGTAAAATTGCCATGTCTTCTACAAAGTCATCCATTGGGCATTTATTGGGGGCTGCGGGAAGTACCGAAGCAGTTTTCAGCATATTAGCCATGAATAGAGGCGAAATTCCGCCGACACTTAATCTGGATAATCCATCGGATGGCATTGAAGGTATCAATCTGGTACCCCATGAAGCTCAACGGAAAACAGGTATAACAGCTGTACTTTCCAACAGCTTTGGATTTGGTGGTACCAATGCTTCTGTAATCTTCAAGGCAGTGTAACGTAACCCCATGACAGGGATACGGAAATACATCATTTTATTATTATTGGGAAGCGTCTTGTTTGGGGCGCTTTTCTTTTATCTGGGCTATAGTAGCTTTCATGAAGAAGGCCCGCAGGATCAAGAGGTTGTCTATTATCTGCCAAAGGGGCAGGGCGTGATACGTACCGCTTGGGAATTGGAACAGCAGGGCTATATCACCAGTCAGGATATTTTCAAACTTGGTGTAAAATTGTCCGGTTTCGAGCGAAAATTACAGGCCGGAGAATTTGCCATTCCCGCCGGATCAAGTATGTTTGATATCATGATGATACTGTCCAGTGGCAAGGTTATTCAACACCGAATGACTATTGTAGAGGGCTGGACAAGCTGGCAGATTGCCGAATATCTCAATAATATCGAGAATCTGACCAATCCGATCACCGACCTGCCGCGGGAAGGCACTATTCTACCGGAAACCTATCTTTATACCAAAGATACTCCCCGCCATGACCTGATCCGGCGGATGCAGATGCGGCAGCTGGATTTACTTGATATCATATGGGAAAAGCGTGCAGATAATCTGCCATTCCTGTCCATAGAAGACGCCTTGATATTGGCGTCAATCGTTGAAAAAGAAACCGCAACGCCCAAAGAGCGCGCCCATATCGCGGGGGTTTTCATCAATCGCCTGCGGAAAAATATGCGGCTTCAGACCGACCCCACAGTAATTTATGGAATTGATCGCAAGGGCTTCATTGACCGTCCCATACGTAAATCTGATTTAAAATCAAATAATCCTTACAATACTTACAAGATCAAGGGCTTGCCCCCCACTGCCATCGCCCATCCCGGACGGGCATCGATAGAGGCGGTGTTGCATCCACTCCAGACCGATGATCTCTATTTCGTAGCCGACGGCACAGGCGGCCATGCCTTCGCCAGCAGCCTGAAACAACATCTGAGAAACGTCAAAAAATGGCGCAGGATAGAGAAGCTAAAAAAACAGGGTAATTAGTTTTTCGCTGGCATTACCCTGAAAATTCTATCAAACAGCCATTCTGGCAGGAAGCGTACCATTGCCCCGTATATTAAGCTCAGTTGCCACGGGAAGGTGATGCGCCCCTGATTTTTTTCCAGACCCCGCCGCAGAACTTTAATCGCCTTGTCAGTTTCCATCAGGAAAGGCATGGGGAATTTATTGGTGGCAGTCAGGGGGCTTTTGACAAATCCGGGACATACTACATTAACCTCTACCCCATGACGGGCATACAGACCGCGCAGGGCCTCGCCATATGCTTTTACACAGGCCTTGCTGGTGGAATAGGCCGGAGAGGTGGGCGAACCGTGATAGCCGGCGAGGGAGGATATAATAGCAATCTGCCCTTTTCCGCGCGGCTGCATGATACGGATGGCCGGATGAACCGTGTTAAAAACACCGCTTACATTAATGTCCATAATCTGTTTGGTATGTTCGCCTAAATCCATTTTGGTATTGAATCCAATTCCAATCCCCGCATTGGCAACTATGAGGTCCAGTGGTGCGATTTCATCACATTCCCTGATCCAGTCGGACATGGCGTCCTCATCACTCGTATCAACAAGCCCGATATGAACATCCGCCCCACGGGACTGGCATTCTTTTTTTACTTCCTCCAACCGTTCTTCATTACGACCGGACAGAAACAGGGTGATACCCTTTACGGCGTATTCTTTGGCGAGGGATGCACCCAATCCACTGCTGCCACCGGTAATAAGAATGGATTTTGGATTTTTCATCTGCGGTTTTTCCTGCTATAGCTTGTTTATATCAAATGTAACAATAACATATGAAAAACATTAAACTATGACATTATCTAGTATGACCGGTTTCGCCCGAGTATCGGGAAGTTGGGAAAATTATCATTGGACGTGAGAAATTAAAAGCGTCAACGGCCGTAACCTTGATGTGCGCTGTCGCACACCGCAAGGGCTA
>DAOWHQ010000003.1:0-7686 GCA_030641355.1 Alphaproteobacteria bacterium | reverse complement strand
GGGGAACTCAAGTAGTGAGCGAGTAGCGTACGATAGTTCCCCATCAATAAAAAAAGCCTTTGGCCTTTCTTCGCTACGCTCATGTTATTCTGGTCAAATATCGGTTTCTTTACCCGTGACAATATGAATATCCCGTTGGGGATAAGGGAACTGAACCCCCCGATCATTAAACTTATGCCATATCTTGTAATAGACCTCACTGGCCACATTGGATACACCGTTTTTAGCGTCCTTGATCCACATACGAAGTTCCAGGTCAATGGCACTGTCGCCAAAGCCCTTGATCAATACCCTTGGGGCAGGGTCCTGTAAAATACGGGGAATTTCAGCGGCGGCCTCTATCATCAATTCCATAGCCAGATCAAGATCACTCTTATAGGAAATACCAACGGGCAGATGGCGGCGTACCATGCGGTGAGAGAATGTCCAGTTGACCACAGTCTGGGTCACCATATCCTCGTTCGGAATAAGATGCTCACGCCCGTCACGGGATATGACCGAGGTATAGCGCCCCGCCAGCTTATTTATCCGACCATACGTTCCGGAGATTTCCACCACATCACCGGGCTTTATCGAGCGGTCCATAAGCAGGATCACCCCGCTGATAAAATTGGACACGACCTTTTGCAGGCCAAAGCCCAGACCAACACCAATCGCACCACCAAAAACCGCAAAGACCGTGAGGTCAATTCCAACACTAGAGACTGCAAAAAGAAAGGCCAAGGCGATAAGGACAATGCGGGCAACCTTGGACAACAGCACCCGCGCGGACGGATTAACCGCCGGAACCCTGCGCAGCCAGTTCTCCAGAAAGGCCGTTACAAACAGGGCCATCCAGACCAGCGCGAACATGGTCAATATACCGGTCATCACGCCATACATACTGACCTCGCCCTGCCCCAAAGAAAAGGTCATGCCCTCCAGCACCTCAATCAATGGCGCGAGCCAGCCAACAATATTCAAGGCCGCCAATCCCCACGCCAAAGACCGGATCAGCCGGGCAATTTCCCGGCTTTTAATCAAACCTGTTGCCAGACGGATCACAATCCAGGCAAATATCAGGCTCATGGCAATATTCAGAGCATAGCTCGCCACCCCCTGCTGATCGGCCACGGCCTTGACCACAAGGATCAGGCTCACCCATACGATAAGGTCATAAAGCGGGGTCAGTTGCGGTTTCAGCCGTTGATAAAAATCAAACCTGTCCATGCCATGAGGAAACAGGAAACCCACTAACCGGGTCAGGCCCAGACTGAATATCCACAGAACAAGGATAATGCCCAGTTGCGCCAAAGTCTGATAGGACAACAACGTATCATCAAACCAGATGAGTAACGCAGTAATCCATTCCTGCCCCTTTATTATCATGTCATTCATAAGGATAGCTTACCTAAAAAAAATACTTTAGCCAACCGACAATTATTACCGCCGCGACAGGAAGAAGTCTTTTAGTAATTTTGAGGCCGCGCTTGCCCCGATACCGCCGTATATTTCCGGCTTGTGGTGGCAGCTTTTGGCATTAAAAATCCGGGGGCCGTTTTCCACCCCGCCGCCCTTTTCATCGTCAGTGGCAAAATACAGCCGCCTGATCCGGGCAAAGGAAATTGCCTGTGCGCACATGGGGCATGGCTCCAGCGTCACATAGAGGTCGCAATTCGCCAGCCGCTCATTCTCAAAATGTTGGCAGGCCGCCCTGATGGCCAGAATTTCCGCATGAGCCGAGGGGTCATGATCTTCTTTTACCCGGTTAGCGGCGCGGACAATGACCCTGCCTGATTCCCCGTCCACAATGACCGCGCCCACGGGTACTTCGCCCCTTTCGGCGGCTTTTATGGCCTCTTCGAGAGCCATATCCATATATTTATTGGCATATGTCATAAATTCTTGTATTGCATCATATTTATGGCTTTACAACAGAATTGCACATATGACCGATGATATAGAAAATCCCCCAGAGGGAACTCAACCAGAGGGCACTCAAAAGGGTGAACGCATAGCCAAGATGCTGGCCCGTGCCGGTGTGGGCTCGCGCCGTGCTGTGGAACGCATGATAGCTGCTGGCATGGTTAAGCAGGGTGATCAGGTGATTACCACACCTGCGACCCTTATTACTTCCGTGGAAGGCATCACCGTGGATGGCATGGTGGTTAAGCCACCAGAGCCGACAAAAATCTGGAAATATCATAAACCGGCGGGTCGCATGACCACCTATTATGATCCCGATGGCAGGCCAACCGTATTTGAAGCTATGCCGGAAAATATGCCGCGCGTTCTATCTGTGGGTCGGCTTGACCTCAATACCGAGGGCTTGCTTCTTCTGACCAATGACGGGGAACTGTCGCGCTGGTTAGAGCTGCCGTCAACGGGATGGGTCAGGACTTATAAAGTGCGCTGTCATGGTTATTTTGACCGTGAGAAAGTAGCTGAAATCCGCCGCGGCATCACCATCGAGGATGTAAAATACCGCGGCGTGAGAATTAACATCAATGAAAAGCGCGAGAAATCCAACATCTGGCTGACCATCTCCATCACAGAAGGTAAGAACCGGGAAGTGCGGAAACTTCTGGACTATATCGGTTTGCAGGTTACCAGACTGATCCGGCTGTCCTACGGCCCGTTCGAGCTGGGTGAAATGAACCGCGGCGGCATTGAGGAAGTGACCGTCAAAGATATGCTGGAGCACTGCGCCGAGTTCTTTAAGGATAAGAAGTTCACGGCAAGTGCGCCTAAAGCCGGGGAACCAAAATCGCGCTCAGCTAAATCCCGAAGTGGATGGGCCAAGGCCAAACCCAAAGCCAACCAACGCCGGATCAACAAAAAGAAAAAAGACCCCAAGCGCAGAGAAGAATACGAGAAGACTTCTGGCAAAAGGCCAATCAAGAAGGCTTCTGGCAAGAGACCAGTCAAGAAATGAGAATCGTCGGCGGCGAATATGGCGGGCGGAAATTATACTCACCATCGGGCAATAGCATCCGGCCCACCAGTGACCGTATGCGGGAAACCATCTTTAACATCCTCAGTCATGCCTCAGGCGGTATTCAGGGCGCCAATATATTGGATGTCTTTGCCGGAACCGGCGCCATGGGGCTGGAGGCTCTCTCGCGCGGAGCCGCCCACGTCACATTCTTTGACAAGGATCGCACAGCACTTCAGCTGGTGAAAAAAAATATTACTTCACTGGCAGTGGAGAGTAAATCCACCGTGAAATATGTAACCGCTCCCGCCTTCCCCCCGGCCCGCGCGCCCTATGATTTTATATTTCTCGACCCACCATACGACCTTGATATTATCGGTGAAGTGCTAAACGCACTCCTCAACAATAATTATATGGCAGATGGCTGCTTGATCATTGCCGAATATGACCCCGGAAAAATGGTGTCATTTCCAGATTGTCTGAATGTCATAAAAGAAAAAACATATGGCGACGCCCGTTTTTCTTTCCTAAAAAAATAACCACAACTTTAACGTTTAATTAAGAATTTTACATAAAAACTTCTTAATATGCTTGCTTCAGATATATACAACCTATGCGCGATTAATTAATTATTTACCCTGATAGGCGTAAAGCTACCTTAATTTATAACATACTTATTTCTTATATTATTATAAGCATAAAGTGTTATTATTGCTAAGTAATTAATTGATTTTGTTATTAAAAATACCCTTAAAGCTTAAAATTATTTTTATAAAATGTAACTTTTACGCGAATAATAAAAAATTATTTGTTTCTTTAAGATATTATATGGTACTAATTAATACTAAGGATATGCACCTATTGGAGGTGTTTTGTAATAGAGGCTTAAGATATGGTTGTACTAAATAGCACTATAACTTCAGAACATTATGTTTCAGAAATTGAGTATGAGTATGCTGGCATGATTAACGCGCTTAACTATCTTTGCCAAGAAGCAGATGCGGCCACTTTAGAATATGTGGCAATGCATCTAAATATTGCCATCGATGAATTGAAAGATCGCGGCTAGTCGATCATGTGAATATGATATCTACCGGCGACCAAATAATTTTTCGATGTCGGATAGTTTCAGCTCCACATAAGTGGGGCGGCCATGATTACACTGGCCGGAATGGGGGGTTTGCTCCATTTCACGGATCAGAGAGTTCATTTCCTTGACGTTAAGCCGTCTGCCTGCGCGCACACTGCCGTGACATGCCATTGTTGAACAGACATCTTCCAGCCTTTCTTTAAGAGAATGCGCCTGATCCAGTTCCATTAATTCATCGGCCAGGTCCCGGACCAACCCCCTGATATCGGTATCCCCCAACAAGGCCGGGACTTCGCGCACTACGACCGCACCCTCCCCAAATCCTTCTAGGCATAGCCCCATTTCTTCTAATTCCTGCGCCCGCTCCACAAGCCGGTCCACGGCATCTTGTTCCAACTCAACCACTTCGGGGATCAGCAACCCCTGTCGCGGCACGTTATTATCCAACAAATGACCCTTCATACGCTCGTAAACCAGCCGCTCATGGGCCGCATGTTGATCGACGATGACGATGCCATCTTTTGTCTGGGATATAATATAGGTTTCGTGAAGCTGCCCCCGCGCCGCACCCAGAGGATATTCTATTGTCTCGTCCGAAATCTCTGCCTCATTTTCCACCCGCCCAACAGGTGGCGTAAACCCTTCGGCAAGTGGTTTTTGAAAATCAAGCACTCTGTCCCCAAATCCGGTGCCATAATTCGAAGGTGCCGTGGGGTAAGATGTTCTTCCTGAATATTGGGGAAGTGAGGGCGCATCGCTGCCCGGCTGAAACGCCCCTAATGCTGAGCCAGCCACGGTTGTTGCCGCGCGATGTCCGGCCCCAGCCAGAGCCCGTCTCAGTGAACCTACGATTAGCCCGCGCACATGCCCGCTGTCCTGAAAGCGCACTTCTGCCTTGGCCGGATGGACATTAACATCCACCATATATGTGGGAACCTCAAGAAACAGCGCCAGCACCGGATGTCGGGAACGGGCAAGGAAATCCATATAGGCACCGCGTACCGCACCGTTAAGCAACTTGTCCTTAACCGGACGGCCATTAACAAACAAAAACTGATGCTGGGCATTACCCCTATTATAGGTCGGCAGACCAGCATAGCCGCTGAGCCGTATATTTTCACGGCTTTCGTCAATGACAAGGGCATTATCGCCAAAGTCACTACCCAGAATAGCTGTAAGCCGCAGAAGCCGCCTGTCTAGCAATTCCCGCTGCACGGCGGAAACACGGAATGCCCGCCGCTCCCCATCCATCAGGGAAAATCCAACATCAGGATAGGCCATAGCAAGCCGCTTTATCACATCAAGAGCATAATTAAATTCTGTGCGTTCTGCTTTGAGGAATTTTAGCCGGGCGGGGGTGGCATAGAATAAATCCCGTACCTCAACTATTGTTCCCTGCCCACGACCTGCAGGCTGAAGATCGCGTTTTTGCCCCCCGTCAATTTCAATCTTCCACGCTTCGTCGCTACCAGATGCCCGACTGATCATGGAAAAACGGCTGACCGATGCGATCGAAGGCAGAGCTTCGCCGCGAAAGCCCATGGTTCTTATGTCTGTCAGATCATCTTCACGCAATTTGGAAGTGGCGTGGCGCTCCACGGCCAGTTCAAGCTCAGGCCCGGTCATACCATGACCATCATCACTGACCGAAATTAGTTCCCGTCCACCGGCAATCATCACTACCTGTATATTATGTGCGCCCGCGTCGATGGCATTTTCCACCAGTTCTTTCACCGCACTGGCCGGGCGCTCGATAACCTCGCCCGCAGCAATCTGATTGATGGTATTTTCCGAAAGAACGCGAATTTTCAAAGCAAACTCCCGATTGATACAAAAGTCCCAAGCGCGGCGAAATACGGCCTATTTCTGGTAATCACCAAATAGTGCTTTTTGGGCAATTTCCTGTGGGGCAAAGGCCCCCGTCACATCGCTATCGGCCCCTGGCGGACGCAAGTGATAATCAGGCGGCAGCACAAGTGGCGGATTTTTCAAAACGCTAAATTCATCCGGACCATCCAATTTTGAGCAGGCCGGAACCATGGTGACAATAGCTAAAATCATGCCCGTTAATATCAATTTATTCTGCACTCAATTTTCCTTTTTTTACTTCCAACCAGAATTATGTCTGGCTCTGCGAAGGGCTCTCGGGCTTAGGCCCAAAGAAGCTATCCCAAATCAACAATGCCGCTCCAACTGTTATACAGCTATCTGCCACATTAAATACAGCAAAAGACCAGTCACCCACATAAAATTGCAGGAAGTCGGCAACATAACCAAAAGTAATACGGTCATATATATTACCCACGGCACCCCCAATGACCAAACCAATGGCTATGCCTAAGAGTCTAGTTTGCACAGATTTGAGCCAAATGCCAAGACCAAAAACGATCAAACTGGTCACAATAACCAAGGCCCACCTGCCCACATCACCATCCGCACTTAACATGCCGAAACTGACACCCCTATTTTCCACCCATTGTAAGTTAAAAAGCGGCATAATTTGGACCATCTGAATTTTTGGCAGCTCTAGCACATCCATGATCCACCATTTGCTAATCCGGTCCACCACCAAGGCAGATAAAGCAATGATGAGGCCCAGATGAAGCGGTCGGCGTATCATGGCTTACCCTGCTTCCTGTACCGCGTCCGCACAGCGCGGACAAATATCATCATGACCCGCGATACTGCCCACAGTCTCTAACACCTGCCAGCAACGCTCACATTTTGCGCCCTCGGCCAAGGTGCTTACCACTGCAATGCCGTCCACATCTTCATGGCGGAAGGCTTGCTCGGGAGCTTCCCCAACCACAAGTTCCGCAACGGATGTGATGGATAATTCCGCCAGATCAATAGCCGCCAATGCATCCGCATAACTTTTATCCGCCACATAGACCTTTACCTGACCCTGCAGGGATGAACCGATGCGTTTCTCGCGCCGTTCCACTTCCAAAGCTCCGGTGACTACTTTACGCAGGCTTCTGATTTTTTCCCATTTAGCCGCCAGCGCATCATCGCGCCACTGGTCTGGAATATCATGGAAAGTCTGCAAGTGAATACTGTCATTATCAGCCGGAAAGCGGGACTGCCAGATTTCCTCTGAGGTGAAAACCAATATCGGCGCCATCATCTTGGTCAGGACATAGAATATCTGATCCAGAACGGTGCGGGTTGCGCGGCGGCGAATGCTGGACGCGCCGTCGCAATAGAGACAATCCTTGCGGATATCGAAATAGAAAGCGCTCAGGTCCACGGTCACAAAATTATACAGTGCCGTATAAATGCGGTTAAAATTGAAATCGGCAATGCCCTGTCGGTTTAACGTATCCAGTTCCGCCAGCCTATGCAGGATCAGCCGATCCAGTTCAGGCATTTCGGATAGCGGCAGCTTCTCCTCGTCACTGAAATCATTTAGATTGCCCAGCAAGAAGCGCATGGTATTGCGGATTTTCCGATAGGCCTCGACCTGCCCCTGTATGATATTATTGCCTATCCGGTGATCATTCATATAATCGGTGGATGTCACCCACAGGCGCAGAATATCAGCACCAAACTGGTCAACAATTTTTTGCGGCGCGATGGTATTACCCATCGACTTGGACATTTTCTTGCCCTTGTTATCCAGAGTGAAACCGTGGGTCAGCACATTTTTATAGGGCGCATGACCACGGGTGCCACATGATTC
>DAOWHQ010000023.1:0-3967 GCA_030641355.1 Alphaproteobacteria bacterium | reverse complement strand
TGTTTCCATTTTTCTGATTGCGCCTCATGCTCCAGCCAAGATTTTACAAAAGGAACAGCACCACCATACTCCAGAATATTACCTGTGGGCGCATGATGGGAACGATAACCAGTCTCGGTGGGTCTGTCCATCTCTTCAAAAAAAAGAAAGAAAGTAATGTCGGGGCATGGATATTAGCCATCGTGATCCTGCTCATTATTATCGGGGCGCTGAATTAGGCGACCCTATTCACTCAACTAAGACAGGGGCTTCGGCCCCTTCTTTTTTGCCATAAAGAAACCTAATGTCTTACCCCTTTAACGAAGTAAATAGATATGGCAGCGCCTCATGGGCTGATATTGACGCCATTCGCGCCGCAGGCCTTATGGATGGCAAAGGTCTGTTTATTGGTTACATAAACAATATCCCTCTTCATTTAGAAGGTGACGCACCGTTATTAACCTTCGGCGGGGCAGGCTCTGGAAAATTACGAGACCTGCTTGCCTACGTCATGTGCGATTCCCCAAATCAACCAATGTTGATTCATGATCCTCGCGCCGAGCTAAACTGCATCTCAGCTCACATTCATGTTAAGCATGGTGAATACGTCTATTCATGGAACCCTATGGGTTTGCTAAATCTGCCTCAACATAGCTGCAATCCCCTTGATATATTAAAGATGGATAGTGTTCATTTGCATGCTGATTGTAAATTTATCGCTGAAGGCTTGATCACCTTAACGGGCAGTTCGGGTGAGAATTATTTTGAAATGCGAGCCAGAGGCTGGCTCAGTGACCTTATGCTATCTCTCATTGAGCGTTACGGGAAGGTTAGCTTTCCATCCCTCTACCACCTGATCAATATGATTGAAGCCAATATCATCAAATGGAGCGCACATCTGGAATTCATGTTGGATTCCAAATTCGAAAATGTACGCCGAACTGCTGGTGAAATACTCGCCAAACAACAAGACAGCCCTAAAGAGTTCGGTAGCATTATTGGGGAGATATATGGCAGCCTATCTTTTTTAGATGACCCTGTACTTTTAGCTTCCTTAGAAAACCCTGACTTTTCACTAAATGACCTTTGCAATCCTGAGCGCACCTGCAAAGTATTTATAAACTCTCCCGCCGAATATCTCGGCATCTGGTCTCCCATCATCCGAACTTTCTTCACAGTGACTATGCTCTACAAGAGCCGTGCGCCCAATAGCCCCCGCATTACGCTAATCATTGATGAGGCGGGACAGATGGGTCGCTTTGAAGCTTTGCTTAAGGCTTTTACCTTTGGCAGAGGGGCAGGTATTCGGGCATGGGCAATCTTTCAGGATATTGGTCAGATCGTACGTAATTTTGGTGGCCCTGCATTGCAAGGCTTTATTGGCAGCGCCCAACTGCGTCAATTTTTTGGTGTAAGGGATTTACAAACAGCGCAAATGGTTTCTGATATGCTTGGCACTGAAACCTTGGAATATTCCGATACCCTTCGCCAAGAAACAGCCAAACGCGCAAAATGGCAAGCCGCGCAAAAGATATTGCTGGGTAATGACCCGTTGGGCGCAATGTATGATTACAAGCATTTCGATCAAGCCGCCCAAACTAAAACCAAACAAGCACGAAAACTTATGACACCTGATGAAGTTTTGGCCATGCCTGAGAACGAACAAATTGTTTTCATTTCAGGCAAAAACCTCAACCCCGCTAGATTCAACAAATTTCCTTACTACACACGAAAAGAAATGGCAGGGTTATATTTACCCAATTCATATCACCCTCCCCTTGATACCGTTCAGATAAAAACTTCTTTTGGTTCTAGAAAATTACGGGTCATAACAGAAAAAACCCCTAAAAAACTATCCCAATACCCCCAATATCAATTAGGTATCTGGCAATATATTGAAGGTTATAAACCTATATAAGCCTTTAAAATAACTGAGTTTGATGCACAGCAACAACGCGTAAGTTTGCATAATTACTACTATGGGTTGTATACTAAAGATATAGGGAAACCCTTTTCAGAACTGAGTTACAGAGGGTTAAAAATATAAATACGATACGTTCCCACCTATATTTCCGTGGGATAAAAACAGATTAAGGAGACAAAGCATTGACTGATTCAGGGGATATGATTCATACTTGGTCTAAACATTCAAATAGACTTGCGTCAATCAAAGCAAGAATGATGGCAATAGCATACAAGCTAGGTCAAGATGCCTCCACGCATGACTATAAACATTTGGTCGACAACGGCTCTCAACCTTTCGGCAAACAAAATGAAACCCTGTAAGTGAGGATCAATGATAAAAGTAGCCATATACGCCAGATACAGTTCAGAAATGCAGTCAGAATCCTCTCTCACTGACCAAATCAGAGTGTGCCAAGATTTCGCAGGTCGTAATAGTTGGCAAGTTGTTCAGATATTTAAAGACAGAGCGCAAACCGGATCAAATATGCTGCGCCACGGTTTACAAAATATGCTCGAAGAAGTCCGTCATGGTGAGTTTGATATTGTCATTGCAGAAGCACTTGATAGATTTAGCCGCGACCAAGCTGACATTGCTACCATATACAAAGAGTTATCCTTCAATGATGTGAAACTTCATACCATAGCCGAAGGTCATATCAACGAACTGCACATTGGCCTTACTGGCACAATGAATGCGCTATTCCTTAAGTCACTGAGACAAAAAGTAAAAAGAGGTCTCTCTGGCCGTATAAACGAAGGAAAATCCGCAGGTGGCAATAGCTATGGATACGAAGTTGTGCGCCAATTTGATACAAACGGCGAGCCTATTCGCGGTGACCGAAAGATTATTCTGGAACAAGCTGAGATCGTGCGGCGTATATTCAGGGAATATAACGAAGGCCTTAGCCCTCGCGCTATCGCCATTAAACTCAATGAAGAAAATATCCCCTGCCCAAGCTCAAAAAAGGGCTGGTCACAAAGCACAATAAATGGCAACAGACGACGCGGCACGGGTATCCTTAACAATGAACTTTATATAGGCTCACTTGTATGGAACCGCCTTCGCTACATTAAAGACCCTACTACGGGGAAACGCATCTCGCGCCTAAACCCAGAAAACGAATGGCAGCACCAAGAGGTTCCTGAATTACGTATCATTGATCAGGAAACATGGGATCACGTAAAGCTAAGGCAATCCCACCTTCCGGCAAGCCAGAAAGATTTTCAACAATCCAAAAGACCAACATATCTGACAACGGGTATCGCTAAATGCGGCTGCTGTGGCAGTAGCTACGTAATGGCCAACCAGACCAAACTAACCTGCGCGCGTGCGAAGGACAGGGGGACATGCTCAAATAATCGTAAAATAGCCCGTATTGAGCTTGAAGAAATGATATTAGGCACATTGAAGACCTACTTGCTTGATGGAGAGCTGTGCGAGGAATTTTCACGGGCTTACATTGAAAACCTAAATACTCTGCGTATCAATCACAACGCTCAACGTGCTTCTTATGAGGCAGAACTAAAGCGCATTGATGCCAGTGATGACCGCATATTAAAAGCGGTTATTGAGGGCTACGCCAATGACCGCATGAAGCACGTAATGAACGGCAATCAAATTCGTAAGGACGAATTAAAAGCCTTGCTTGAAAATGCGGAAGAAGCGCCCGTGCTGATCCATCCAAATATGGCGGGACGCTATAAACAACAGATCACTGATCTGATTAAATCATTCCATGATAAGAGCAACAGCAAACACATCGCTGAGTTGCTTAGATCGCTGATAGATAAGATCGTTTTAACCCCAGATGAGAAAAATCCAGACGGAAACAAAAATGCCCTTAAAATCGACCTTTACGGCGATCTCGCGGGCATCTTGTCTTTGGCCTCAAATGGCGATAAGTCTCTGATATTAAAGAACTTATCCCATAATGAGAATCAGTTGGTTGCGGGGGTAGGATTTGAACCTACGACCTTCAGGTTATGAGCCTGACGAGCTACCGGACTGCTCCACCCCGCGGCA
>DAOWHQ010000137.1:0-3639 GCA_030641355.1 Alphaproteobacteria bacterium | reverse complement strand
TCGTCCTGAGCGTAGCTCCTGCACCGTCGGAGACGCCAACCGTGAGATTGTCCACTTCGAATCGAATTCTGCACGTCTGATTCCTCTGAACCGCAGATATATTTTCTATTAAAAAAAATAATTGTGATATAAGAACACAAGAAAAGGCATATATTAAAGATGGAAGACTTTCCAGATATTCCCATAGATGATGCAGTGCAGGATGACAATGTCGTTGCCTATGACGCTAGCCTTTTTCGGCAAATTCCCCACAGTCTGGAAGCCGAACAAGCTTTGCTGGGGTCCATCCTTGCCAATAATGCCGCCATTGAAAAGGTTCAGGATTTTCTGAACGAAGATCATTTCATTAATCCAGCGCACCAGAAAATATATAGTGCCGCCCGGAAATTAATTGAAAAAGGTCTGATAGCATCTCCCGTCACTCTAAAACCATATTTTGAAAATGAAGACAGTCTCGCGGAGATTGGCGGCGCAGAATATCTTGCCCGCCTTGCCAGCGCCGCCGTGACCATCATCAATGCTCCGGAATATGGACAGATCATTTATCAGCTGTCCATCAAACGGGAATTGATCAATGTGGGCACAGATATTGTCAATGGTGCTTACGATCATGATGTGGATAATACGGCTCAGGATCAGATTGAGAAAGCGGAAATAAGCCTTTACGCACTGGCAGAACAGGGCGGCTCTGGCGGCAGTTTCAAAAACTTCTCACAGTCGGCTACGGATGCTGTCGAAATCATCGAAATGGCGTTCAAGCGCGGCGGAAAACTTGCGGGCAAGACCACAGGCTTTGACAGCATAAACCGCAAGATTGGCGGCCTGCATAAATCAGACCTTATGATCATTGCCGGACGTCCCGCCATGGGTAAAACCGCCCTTGCCACCAATATTGCATTCAATACGGCAAAAGCCTATCAGGAAGATATGGCACTGGGCATATCCCACGAGGAAAGCAAAGGGGCTGTTGTTGCCTTCTTTTCCCTGGAAATGGCCGCGGATCAGCTAGCCGCCCGTATTCTGGCGGAACAATCCGGACTGTCATCACAAGACCTGCGTCAGGGCAAGCTCAATCAGGACCAGTTCAATAAGCTATCCCGAACAGCACAGGATCTGGAAGGGCTGCCACTTCATATTGATGATACGGCCTCTCTTAACATCGGGGCGCTGCGAACCCGCGCGCGGCGATTAAAACGGACTCATGGTCTGGGACTTGTCATTGTGGACTATCTGCAATTGCTTTCCGGCTCCAGCCGTGGCGGAAGAGGACCGGAAAACCGCGTTCAGGAAATTTCAGAAATAACACGTGGTCTCAAAGGGTTGGCTAAGGAACTTCAGATTCCGGTGATCGCCCTGTCACAGCTCAGTCGTAATGTTGAATCACGGGATAACAAACGGCCATTGTTATCTGATCTGAGGGAATCCGGCTCCATTGAGCAGGATGCGGATATGGTAACTTTTGTTTACCGGGCGGAATATTATCATAATCTGGTACAGCCCGATGATGGCACACCTGAGCATCTGGACTGGATGGCCAAGGGTGAAGAATTATTCGGCAGGGCTGAATTTATAATCGCCAAACAGCGTCACGGCCCCACGGGTAAAATTGATTTATTATTTGAGGCCAGCATGACTAAATTTTCTGATCTGCCTGAATCTGATGAGTATTTACCTCGACAAAATATTTCATATACTGCAACAAAATCTTTAGAGAAACCAAATTTAAAGATAGATCATCAACCTAAAAAAGATTGATATAATGAAAAAGGTTAGTGATTTTCCCGCTGATGCTCAGGCAACCCTGACCATTGATCTTGGGGTTATCGTGGACAACTATAAGAACTGCCGTCAACTAGCAGGTGGGGTCGAATGTGCCGCTATGGTCAAGGCCAATGCTTACGGCATGGGTATAGAACAAGTGGCCCCCGCTTTATTCAAAAATGCAGGATGCAGAATATTCTTTGTGGTAAATCTTGCTGAGGCGATTACTTTGCGCGGCTTTATTCCGGATGCGACCATTTATGTTCTGAACGGCGTTTTTCCCGGCCATGTTGACTATTTTATCCAGCATAATCTCCGTCCTGTGTTGAATGACCTGAATCAGATCAGGCTATGGGCAGATGTTCCACCTGAAAACCGTCCCGCTTGCGCCATTCATTTTGATACAGGCATCAACCGTTTAGGATTAAGCCCTGACGAAAGCCAATGTTTCACCAATGATAAAAAGTTGAGGGACGAACTGGATATCGCGCTGATCATGAGCCACCTCGCCTGTTCTGATGAGCCGGAAAACATTATGAATAATAGGCAGTTGGAGGATTTTAAAGCCATAGTGAAGCATTTTCCTGACACCCCCGCAAGCCTCGCCAATTCTGGTGGTATTCTGCTGGGACCGGATTATCATTTTGATCTGGTGCGGCCCGGCCTGATGCTATTTGGCGGCAATCCCACCAAAGGAAAACTTCCCGATTGCATCAAGTCCGTATTTCAGATCACAGGCAGAATATTACAAATCCGTACCCTGAAGGCGGGGCAATCGGTGGGGTATGGTGCCACATGGACGGCGGATAGGCCCTGCCATATTGCGACCATAAACATTGGCTATGCCGATGGTTACTTAACGATGTTTAACAATTGCGGCTGGGCTTTTGCTCAGGATACAAAGCTACCCGTTGTTGGTCGTGTATCCATGGACATGATCGCCGTAGACGTAACAGATATTAAAATTGAAACGGGAAGTGATATTGAACTTCTGGGCGAACATATAACACTTGAAATGACGTCGGAAGTCTCTACCCTAAGCCAATATGAAATTCTGACCGGGGTCAGGGAAAGATACCAACGAATTTATAATTAAATAATTAGGTGTATGTATGAATTTTCTAGCCGTCATCGGACGGGTTGTAATCAGCTTCTTGAGAGCTGCGGGTCGCTTGGGGATTTTTGCCTCCACCGCTATATCCCATATGTTTACACCACCGTTTTATTTCCGTTCGTTGTTAAAACAAATGATGACCATTGGTTATTATTCCCTCCCCGTAGTTGGACTTACCACCCTGTTTACCGGCGCGGCACTGGCGTTGAATATATATGAAGGCGGATCGCGTTTTAATGCGGAAAGCGCCCTGCCGAGCATTGTTGTGATCGGGATTGTGCGCGAGCTTGGACCCGTGTTATGCGGGCTGATTGTGGCGGGGCGCGTCAGCGCCTCCATGGCGGCGGAGCTTGGCACCATGCGCGTTACCGAGCAGATTGATGCCATGGTGACCCTGTCCACAGACCCTTTTAAATATCTGATCGCACCGCGCATTATCGCCACCACAATAATGATGCCTTTCATGCTGGTGATCGTTGCTGATAGCATCGGGGTTATGGGCGGCTTCCTCATTGCCACGGGCAAACTGGGTTTTAATCCGGGTAACTACATGGCCCTGACCATGGATTTTCTTGAAGCTGTCGATGTCTATGCCAGCATGACCAAAGCGGCTGTTTTCGGTTTCTTTATCTCGCTCATGGGCTGTTACCATGGCTATTACATCAGCGGTGGCGCACATTGGGGTGGTATTTCCACCACTAATTCTGTGGTGTCGGCCTGTATGCTTATTGTTTTAACTAATTACATGTTAACGGAGATGTTTT
>DAOWHQ010000138.1:0-21969 GCA_030641355.1 Alphaproteobacteria bacterium | reverse complement strand
TGATGCTCAGGTTCTCGCCGTGGATTTCTTTTCCGGCGTTGATGTGCATACGGAAGTACAGGATGGCATAACATTTTTCGTGTCTGATCCTTGGGGGTATGTTGTGAATAACGGGGCGCGTGTGGTCAATAAGTCAATAGGCTTTGATGAAGAGGATTTCATTCCAAATCCACCAGCCCGTGACGGCAATGAACATTATGTCCTCACTAATTCTGCAAGGGTCGTTGAATTGGGCGGCCTTTTGGTTGCGTCCGCGGGTAATGACGGTGATCCCGACCCCATGGTATCCAACATAGAGACACTGGATATTATTAATCAATTTGATCTTTGGGCTTCCGGCGGCTTTTTTCTGGTGGCAGGCTCCATAAACGAAAATGGTGTTATTTCTGATTTTTCAGACCGTGCCGGTGTTCTTAAAGACTTTTATCTGGTGGCTCCCGGCGAAGATGTCGCTGTGAGCTCTTTCGAATTCACCCCCTTTGGTATCGGTAGCGGCACCAGCTTTGCCTCGCCGCATATTGTCGGGGCCGCGGCTTTGCTGTTTGGTCAATGGCCGCAATTACAAGCCTTTGAGGTTGCCGATATTTTATTGACAACCGCCACTGACCTTGGTGCGCTGGGCGTTGATGATATTTATGGCCATGGTCTGTTGAATTTGGATGAGGCAACGAAACCCGTGGGACTGACATCAGTTGCGGTCAATGGCGCGGTAAGCCCCGTATCCGTCGGCGGCAGTATGATGCTGTTGGGTGCGGCCTTCGGCGATGCAAGCCCACAAAATCTCAGCTCGGTGATGATTTTGGATGAATATGACCGGGATTATTATATTGACGCAAGTTCAGCCGTTCTGACGACGTCAACGGGTCTGAATTTTGACGGTATACTTGATATGCGACGCTCGCGGATGCACAGCGACCTACAAGTCAATTCAGCACTCAGGGTAAATATGGTTTTGGAGGACAGCAGGCTCAGTCAGGATCTGCCCCACAGTTCTCTGTCCGACATGGAGAAAAATTCCCGGCGGCAAAAACTCCGCACATGGTATTTTTCCGACGATATAGATAAAGACAGCCGTTGGGTTATGGGGCAGGGTTACGGCCTCAACAGCGCATTGGATCTGGTGGATAGCGCAACCGCGACAGACCGCGATTTATTCATTGCCGGTCACCGGCATAATATCGGCGGCAATGCTGATAATTTCTTCATGGCGAGCGGGCTGGCACTGGATTCTCAAAATATTCTCTCCATTGGCCTCATGGCCGGGGATAATAAGGGGCAGCATTACAATGCGCTTGCGGTTTTTCAGGATGATCTGGCCCGTTACGGCATTGAAACCCGCATGACGCATCTGTTTGAAGATGGGCAGATATCCATGGGTCTTGGCGCATTGCTAGAGAAAAACGCCGTTTTTGGCTCGCGCTCGACGGCGGGGTTCGCCCTTGCCGATCAAACCGTCACCGGCACATTATCGCTTAAGGGTGGGATGAGACTAGGCACGGCCTTTGGCAGAAACTGGACGTTAAACGCACAGGCCATGGGTGGTCTGAGCGATGTAACCACAAGTCAGGCCTCATTGTTTAATGGCTTTAATCGCTTCATGAGCAGCCAGTGGTCCGCGACACTTACCGCTCATGAGCTTTTCACCAAAGGTGACCGTATTGGCTTTAATATCTCGCAACCACTTAGGGTTGAGAATGCCAATGTGATGGTTGCAACAGCCACTCATTTTGACCTTGTTACAGATGCGCCGGCCTTTGCTTTTCAGCAGATGAACATGAGCCCTACGGGCCGTGAAATTTCACTGGAAGCCGGATATCATCTTCAGAAAGGCCCCTGGGCCATGAGCGCAAATCTGATCAGCCGCTTTAACGCAGGGCACAGAGCCGACCTGAATGATTTTGCCGTGCTGTTTCACACCAGCAAAAAATTCTGATTATTATGGCGTTAGTTTTAACTGAGGGAATAAAGGCATAAGATCTGGATATGGATAAAATTAATCTCAATATTCTCAAGAGTTTGCAATTCTAGGTTATTTAATTCTATTTAAGTGGGCGTACTGGTTAGCTGATCTTGGGGAATTTATAAAACCCACCAAAAATGATTTTATCAACATCATTTCCATTGCTGGAGAGGGGAAGTCCAGCCATTTGATAATCCAGTAAAGAATATTTTGACCATTTAAATTTACCAAAATAAATATAAGGGATCTTGTTTTACAGTAGCTGAAAAAGAAAAAGACTTGAGCAGAAACTGCTTAAGTCATTGAAAGTAATGGTGCGCTCGGGAAGATTCGAACTCCCGACCCCTAGATTCGTAGTCTAGTGCTCTATCCAGCTGAGCTACGAGCGCTTGATACCATTAATGACAGGTTATTTTTACCTGTCCTGTGGCGCGCAAGCTACTGTCATCGGGGAGGGATTGCAAGAGCTTTTCTCAGAAGATATGATTTTTTTGTAAAATTCGGCCAAATTCGTTCAGACCCAGTCTTGTTCTTATCACAATCATGACATACACTCGCCTCAACCAAGTGATAGGAAGCCTATGTCGCGACAGAAAGAAAAATAAAAACATGTGCATACAGAATAAGTTAGAGAAAATACTGTCGCTCACACTGGTGCTGATTTTAGTATCCTGCTCTGGTGGAGACGGGGTGGCTTCCCCATCGTTGAATGCGGATGACATATGGGATCAGATGGCGGAAGAAAGGCAAAAACCTCCGCCGGTATATGTGCAGGAAGATGATTCTGATGAAATTTTTGACGGGATACCGTTTGAATCATCAACAAGGCCGCTGACCCCCAAAGATATCGATGCCAATCGTAAAGCCCTGAGCAAGGCGGTTAAAGAGTATAAAGCTATTGTAGCAACACTTGGTGCGGAATTTATCCTTTTGGAACAAGGCGGGGTGAAACCGGAAGAGAAAAGCGCTCAGTGGCGGACGGTGCAGCTATATCATTCGCGACTGATCAGCCTGCTACATGATTTGAATTTTGATTTGGGTGTACGCGGTGATGCCGATTCCACTCTTATAAATGAAACTGCCGATTTTCGGACGATAGTGCGCGAAACCATAAAGCGCACTCAAAGCCGTTTGGACAAATTCTATTCCTCAAATGAATAAATTTTAGAGATTTTCTTATTATGATGACTTATTTTTTTAGAAATTTTTACCTGCTCATAACCCTAAGCCTCCTTGCGGTTAGTAATGTTTATGGCGCGCCAAAACAAATGGTTGTCGCGGCTAACCCCCATGCTGCAAGGGCCGGGATGGAGATTTTAAAGGCGGGCGGAAGTGCGGTCGATGCAGCCATCGCGGTAGAGCTTGTATTAGGCCTTGTGGAGCCACAGTCTTCGGGCATTGGTGGTGGGGCATTCCTGATGCATTATGACGCCTCGGCCCCTAAGAATAAGCGGGTGATAGCCTATGATGGTCGGGAGATGGCACCGGCGGCGGCTACGGCTGATATGTTCATGGATGTGATCGCGCAGAAAAAAGGCTTTTATGATGCCGTGCTGGGGGGGCGTTCCGTGGGTACGCCAAGCGTGGTTGCCATGATGTATATGGCGCATAAGGAACACGGCAAGCTGGCATGGAAAGACCTGTTTATTCCAGCGGTACGGCTGGCGGAAGATGGCTTTAAGGTTTCCCCACGGCTACATTATTTAATTGAGCGGGATAAACTATTGCCAAGACTAAAGGCAGCAAAGGAATACTTCTTTAACGCTTTGGGGCAGGCGTGGCCCGTAGGATATGTGCTGAAAAATCCCGAATATGCCAAAAGCCTGAAGCTTATCGCAGAAAAAGAACTGGACGGTTTTTATAAGGGCGAATTGGCGGAGAAAATAGTCGCGGCAGTACAGGGATCAGCCTTTAATCCCGGTAAATTGACGCTGGCAGATATGGCGAATTATAGCCCGAAAAAACGTGAGGCCATTTGTGGGCCTTACCGAGTATGGACCGTTTGCGGTATGTCGCCGCCATCGTCCGGGGGTGGGGCCATAACGTCCATTCTGGGGGTTTTACAGTCGTTTGACCTTAAGTCCATGAAGCCGAATTCAGAAGCTGCCGCTCATATCATTCTGGAAGCGGAACGATTAGGCTATGCTGACCGGGATATGTATATGGCTGATGGTGATTATGTTACGATACCGCTGCAAATGTTCACTGACCCGACTTATCTCGCTGAACGGGCTGGTGAAATCGATCTGACGAAATCTATGGGTAAGGCCGTTGCCGGCACGCCGCCGGGAAATAGTCATGTGGCTTATAGTTTGGGCATGACGCCGGAATTGCCATCAACCACCCATTTTTCCATTGTTGATCAGTGGGGAAATATGGTCAGCATGACGGCGACGGTTGAGAGTGCCTTTGGCAGCAGGGTGATGGCGGGTGGTTTCATGCTGAATAATGAAATGACTGATTTCTCCCTGATTGCTGAGAAGGACGGGCGGCTTGTGGCCAACCGTATAGAGCCGGGCAAACGGCCACGAAGCTCCATGTCGCCAACTTTTGTGCTCGATGATGAGATGCGGGCGGTCATGGCCATTGGTTCTGCCGGTGGCAACAGCATCATCGCCTATGTCACCCAGACCATCATTAATGTTCTGGACTGGAATATGGGTATGCAGCAGGCCATAGATCAGCCCCATTTTCTGACACGAGGCGGGACGGTTTATCTGGAAAAGGGAACAGATGTTACCGCTCTTGCTGATGGTTTAACAAAAAAGGGTCATCAGGTGCAGGTGAGAGGCATCAACAGCGGCCTTCACGGTATTATCATTCACTATGATGAAGATGGTGTTCGATACGAAGGCGGGGCCGACAAACGCCGTGAAGGTGTTGTGGTTACAGAGTAATCCTGAAATGGGTGCCTTTGTCATCGGAACGGTATAATTCTATTGTGCCGCCGTGGGCTTCGAGAAGTTCTTTCGATATGGCCAGCCCGAGCCCCGACCCGCCATTGCCGCTGTGATGGAAGGGCTGAAATAAGCTGTCTATGATTCGTTTGGGAATTCCGGGGCCATTATCAATGATATCAATGATATTTTTTTCCTGACTCCGCATGGCTGTGATGGTGATCTGGCCGTGTTGCTTAATGGCCTGTAAAGCATTACGGCACAGGTTCAGGAATACCCTGAAAATTTGATCTGCATCGGCCTCGATGGTGAAATTTTTTGGAACTTCATTGTTGAAACCAATATTTTCAAGGTCAGATATGCCAAGTGAAATGATAACCTCATCCACCATATGGTATAGATCAACGGAGGAGAGATCCGGTTTTTCTACGCCAGCCTTGCCATATTTCAGGGTGTCTTCGCAGAGCCTGATAGCGCGGTCAATGGCGGTGACAAAGCGCGGGGCGAGTTTTTGGACAATAGGATTATCCAACGTACTCAGATGATCAGTAACCATCTGGGCGCTGGAGAGGATATTGCGTAAATCATGGTTGATTTTGCTGACACTTTCTCCGAGTTGCGCCAGATGCTTTTTCTGGATCAGCGCTTTGCGGATTTCATTCTGCATGGTGCCCAGCTCACGCATAATAATGCCAATCTCATCTGCGCGTCCTGCGGCAGATAGATCGGCCGTGGCCTTTTCCGGTGCGGCCCGAAAGGCAATCACGCTTTTTGTCATCCGCTTGACGGGCCGGATCAGAAGATAAGACAGGCTGAAATAAACCAGTCCGGCGGTAATCAGGGAGATGATAATGGACAGCAGCATGACATTGATGGAAAATGTTGTCATATCCTCACAGAGCAAATCTTCATGGAAGATAATCTCGATGAAGGCGTCATCATCATCCTGAATGAAATTAATATGTCCGGTGACCTGTATCAGGCTTTTATGAGGGTGGCTGTGGAACAGGCTTTTCATGGTGTCGCGGATTTGAACCCAGTAGGAATCATTGCGGATATCGTAACGGGCGGCAATATTCAGGGGCTGGTCCGTATTAAGAATGAGCTGTCTTTTATCCTTCTGTTTCATGCTGATGGCAACGACCCCGGCATTACCCAATAGTTTTCGTGACAGACTGTCATCAATCATATGGTCGGGAGCGGCTTCGATGGCTAAAATTGCGATATTCGCCGCAGCGAGCCGCTCTTCTAGCCATGTTTTTCGGAAGTTTATTATCGAGGGAATATAGATAAATACCTCTGCCAACAGGACAAATGCCATAGTCAGCAGCAAAAGTTTCATTGATAGATGAGACCTGATGGACAGATAATTCATTTTCCCAACCATGACTGTGGGGCATCCCGATTATTCATTATTTTTCAGGGTCAAGTGTAGCTATTTTACGGGGAAAAGGGAAAAATAAATTTTAAGGGATAAAAAAACCGGAATATGATGGCGTTGGCGATTGACTCGTCCAAGAATTGGTTATATATACCCATTTTGAAATTGAGCGTCAGATTTTGAGAATTTGGCGGTAACTTATTTAAGCCGTATTGTTAAGAATTAAATAGCGGCAAATGGAGTATTCCAGTGAAACGTACATTTCAACCAAGTGTTCTGGTTCGTAAACGTCGGCATGGTTTCCGGTCACGGTCTGCCACAGTAGGTGGTCGTCGGATCTTATCTGCACGTCGTGCGAAGGGACGGAAACGTCTATCTGCTTAAGTCCTGATTTCAGGGTTAAGACACTAATCAAGAACCGGCCCTGAGATATCAGAGGCCGGTTTTGTTGTTTGAGAAGAAACCATGGTCCAACCGCCTGAACATAAAAAACAGAAAATCCCTGTTCTCGCCAAGAGGCAGGATTTTCTGCGTATTGCCGGAGCAAAAAGAAAATGGGTCTCAAACAGCATGATTGTTCAGGTGGCAAAGCAGGCTGAGCAGGACCAGCCCGGTATCCGGGTCGGCTATACCGCCAGCAAGAAGGTGGGCAATGCGGCGATGCGCAACCGGGCCAAGCGGCGTCTTCGGGAAGTGGTGCGCCATGTCTTGTGGAACAAGGGTGAGCAGGGCCATGATTATGTCCTGATCGCCCGAACAGCTTCGCTGGATATGTCCTTTGATCAACTGATTCGCGATTTTAGCTGGTGTCTCAAGAGGCTGGCGCATGGTAAAGATCATGCCAAGGGTGGAAAAACCCCTGATGGAGGGCCGATAAAGTGATTCTCCTCAACTGGCTCTTGAAAGGCTTGATCACAATCTATAGATATACTCTTTCGCCGCTCTTGGGCAAAAACTGTCGGTATCTGCCCACATGTTCGCAATATGCTGAACAGGCACTCGACCGGTTTGGGCCTTTTAAGGGTGGTTTGCTGGCGATAAGACGTATAGGCAGATGTCATCCCTGGGGTGGTCATGGCTATGACCCGATCCCGGAAAAAGATGATTAGAAGATTAAATGTAATGACAAGACCGAATATAGGCGGTCGCGAAACTGAGTGAGAAGAAGTCTATGGAAGACAATCGTAATTTTATAACTGCTATTGTGCTGACGATGGTTATTTTACTGGGATATTCATATTTTTATGATGCCCCAAGGCAGCAGGCCATAGAAGAGGCCCGCCAGCAGCAGTTGATCGTGGAAGCGGAACAAAAAGGCGAGGAACTTCCCGACTTTGGTGCAAGCACAGATGTTTCGACAGATATTCCGGGTCCGACGGAAACCGTACAGATTCCCGTTGACCGGACGGAAGTTGTCAGTGACCGCGCAAAAATCACCATTAACAGCCCCCATGTCCATGGCTCTATCGCGCTGAAGGGTGCGCGTATAGATGATCTGACCCTGTCTGATTATAAAGAAACGCTGGATGAGGATTCCAAGGATGTAGCGCTCCTTAATCCGGCGGGTACGGATGGGGCTTATTTTGTTGATTTCAGCTGGAGTGTTGCCGGCGGCAAAGGGCCGGACAATAATTCTGTCTGGACAGCGGACAGTGACGTTCTGAATGCGGGCAGTGATGTTACCTTGACGTGGGATAATGGCGCCGGGCTTTTGTTCAGCCGCACTATTGCCCTTAATAAGGATTATATGTTCACGGTCACTCAGAAAGTGACAAACACAACGGATGATGCGGTTAAAGTCGCTCAATATGGGCAGGTCGTCAGACAAGGCCGCCCTAAAGGACAGGCACTCTATATCCTTCATGAAGGCCCTATGTGGTCACTGGATGAAGGCATCGAGGAATTTACCTACTCAGACCTTGAAGATCTGGAGAAAAGAGAGAAAAATTCAGCTAAAAGCACCGATGGTGGCTGGGTTGGGATTACCGATAAATATTGGCTGGTAGCCCTGATTCCGGATCAGAATAAAGATTTCAGTGCGGAAATTTATCGCCGGGGTGACGAGCTTTCGGAAAAATTCTATACCAATTTTTTCCATAACTGGACCGCACTGCAAGCCGGGGAAAGCTATCAGGAAAAATCCCGTCTGTTTGCTGGTGCCAAGAAAGTTTCCCTGTTGGATCAATATACTGAGGTCGAAGATGTCAAAATGTTAAACTACGCCATTGACTGGGGTATGTTTTACTTCCTGACCAAACCGATCTTTTATCTTCTGGAAATACTTTATGCCTTTGCCGGCAACTTTGGTGTTACTATCCTGCTGCTGACTGCAATCGTCAAGCTCGCCCTGTTTCCACTGGCGAACAAGGGCTATAAGTCCATGAATAAAATGAAGGTTCTGCAGCCAAAAATGCAGGCCCTGAAAGAAAAATACGGTGATGATAAAACCAAAATGCAGCAGGCCACAATGGAGCTTTATAAAAAGGAAAAGGTAAATCCGGTCTCCGGCTGCCTGCCCATGTTCCTTCAGTTTCCGGTGTTCTTCGCGCTCTATAAGGTGCTTTATGTGACCATTGATATGCGCCACGCGCCTTTCTTTGGCTGGATCAAGGATCTGTCCGGGCCGGATACCATGTTGGTTACCAACCTGTTTGGCCTGATCCCTTGGGAACCAACCGGATTTCTGGCCTTGGGTATACTGCCGATCTTCATGGGCTTTACCATGTGGCTACAGATGCAGATGAACCCGTCTTCGGGCGACCCCATGCAGCGCAAGATAATGCTGTTCATGCCCATCATTTTCACCTTCATGCTGTCGCAATTTTCCGTCGGCCTGGTGATCTACTGGACCTTCAGTAATGTTTTGGGTATCCTGCAACAATGGATATTGATGCGGCGGGCTGACCAGATACCGGCCCAGACCAAGGCCTGATTAATGGGTGACCTGACAGAGGAAGAAACAGCTGGACAAGCTGAACAGGAAAGACTTGAAAGAGGCCGTCTTTTATTTGCCAAGCGGGCCGAGTTTCTTCTGGGCGTGGTGGCGTTGGAGCATTTGCCGCCTGCGGATATGGTGGAAATATCTTTTGCCGGACGTTCCAATGTGGGTAAATCTAGCCTGCTTAATGCATTGACCGATCAGAAGGGTCTGGCGCGAACTTCTAATACGCCGGGTCGTACTCAGGAAGTGAATTTTTTCGCTCTGGGTAAGAAGGGCGAGGACGGGCTTTATCTCTCTGATCTGCCGGGCTATGGTTATGCCAAGGTTTCACGCTCATTGGTTAAGGCATGGACCAAGCTTCTGAGAAGTTATCTCAGGGGTCGTCCTAACCTGAGGCGGGCATTTGTGTTGGTGGATGGCCGTCACGGAATTAAGGACAGTGACCGTGAAATCATGTCTATGATGGATGAATGTGCGGTTTCTTATCAGATTATCCTGACAAAAGTTGACAAATTAAAGAAAACGGAGCAGGAAAAGATAGTAGCAAAAACCAAAGTTGAGATTGCAAAGCGTGTGGCGGCCCACCCCGATATTATTTCGACCAGCTCAGCCAAGGGTGTTGGCATAGATGATTTGCGGGCCACAATTGCTGATCTTGTTTATGGGAATTAGGGTATTATGACGGATAAAATGACATCAAAGCTAGACAAGCAAAAAGCCAGCTGGATCAAAAAAGCCAGTATTCTGTCGGAGGCTTTGCCCTATATGCGGCGTTATAGTGGCCGGACCATTGTCATTAAATATGGCGGTCATGCCATGGGTGATAAGCATTTAGCTGATAGTTTTGCCCATGATATTGTACTGATGAAGCAGGTGGGCATGAATCCCATCGTGGTGCATGGTGGTGGCCCCCAGATTGGCCGGATGCTGGACCGGTTAAAAATTGAAAGCTCCTTCATTGATGGCTTGCGGGTCACAAGCAAGGCCACTGTTGAGGTGGTGGAGATGGTGCTGTCGGGTAATATCAATAAAGCCATTGTCGGGGCTATCAATGGCGTTGGCGGCCATGCGGTCGGCCTGAGCGGCAAGGATAATAATCTCGTGACCGCAGAACCCCTGCGCCGGACGAAAAAAGATCCGGACTCACAGATTGAACAGGTTCTTGATCTGGGCTATGTGGGCTACCCTAAGCATGTTAATGCGGAATTCCTTAAGGTATTTAAAGGTACTAATATCATTCCGGTAATCGCCCCAATAGCGCTGGGCGAGGACGGCGAGACATATAACATCAACGCCGATACCATGGCCGGGGCGCTGGCCAGTGCGGTGAAAGCCGAACGCCTGTTACTGCTGACGGATGTTGCGGGTGTGCGGGATAGTGAGATGCGCCTATTGACGGATCTGGATGAGACCCAAACTCAGGCCCTGATTAAAGAAGGCACAATTCATGGCGGCATGATCCCGAAGGTGGATACCTGTGTTCATGCGGTTGAGAAGGGTGTTGGTGGTGCGGTTATTATTGACGGGCGGGTGGAACATGCCCTGCTGTTGGAACTATTTACCGAGCATGGCGTCGGCACATTGATCCGCAAGAAAAAATAACGTTAGCCCCCTTCATAGAGTGCCAGATCATATCCCATTTCAACTTCTGACAGGGGAAAGTCACAGCCGTCTTTGGCGTTAAGGATCAGATTGGACGGAATGCAGGCTATCTCAAGCTGAATCTTTATGGCAGTCCTCATGTTAAGCTCACTGCGCCATGCCAATGCGACAACACGGCGGGCCTTTTTGCTTTTAATAATTTTGCGCACTGAATCCGCAGGCATTTTAGACATTTCCGACAGACAGATATACAACAGCTCTTTCTGGCGGTTTTTGATTGTATTTTCAATGAAGGCATCATCGAGAAGGCCTTGTTCATAAAACTTGCGGGCCTGATTTTCCAGGGTATCTGTTGTTTTATTATCAACGGGGGTTTCCTTGATACGGCTTCTTACCTTCCGCAGGAGATCATCTGCAACATTCTTATCAAGGTCATAGGAGCTGATCATCTGACTCACCAGTGACGAGGCAACAAAAGAGGCTATGCGCCTGATGGCCCGAATAGACAAGCTCGCACAATTGACCAGCGGTTGATGAAGCTCTTCAATTTTTGTGGCCTGATCAATGATCGCATCCAATGTACCTTCCCTGATCTGAGCATTTTTATTGGCCAGCAAAGCCGAAACTGCCGGAATATCAAGGGATGAGGTGATGGCATCTGAGAGTTCTTCATCCACATGGGGCCTTTGGGCAATGGCTTTCAAGGCACCGTCTACTGTCGTGGCCGCAATGATTTCTTTTAGATCAGCGGTGCTGAGCAGGGGGGAATATTCCAGAACCGGAGAACAGACTTCCAGCTGGTCATCACCCGCAAGCTGCATGATGATATGCTTGGGAACACAATCAAATGTTTTTAGCTCTTCAGATATAATGCGCCGCACTTGGGGAAACTGGTCACTGGCCAGTGTTTCCAGAATTTCGATTGCTTTCTCGCGGATTTTGGTCACTTCAGATTCGGCGAGATCAGGCATCATGCGAGAAATTTTCCGGGCAAGTTCCTGACGTACTTCCACATCTTCATCTTTAACCAATACAGAATTGGCTTGATGCGGTGTGCTTGTATTAACAGCAATTTTCCGGCGCACTTCGGCGGATTTGTCCGTTGCCAGATAATAGAGTATTTCCGGGTCTGTATCTCTGTGATCGGCGAGTTTATGCTTGTCTTGATTATTCTTTTTTTCCAATGCCTCTCTGGCTTCTTCATAGGAATATCGTTTTTTGGAATCGCCAAATAACAGCCGCATGATATTTTTAAGCATCGGGATAACTTTCTGAGTCGTATTCTTCATCTGTTTTGTCTTTAAATTCTCTGCCATCGGCGCCAAACATCACACAATTGGCTTTGCCATTGTTTTTTGCCTGATAAAGGGCTTTATCGGCTTTTTCCATCAACTCATCATATGTCTGTTCAGCATTGGGGTCAGATAAAGCAACGCCTATTGAGATAGAAATCTGTGGACCGTCTACATCTGCAAGACGCGCAAGTCTTGCGCCGGCTACGATAAAATTATAAGCTTTAAGGTGAATATTTCCTCTGGGGATTTCGTCCAGCCAGATGGCAAATTCATCACCGCCTAGCCGTGCTGAATAGTCTCCCACCCGGGTGTTTTCTCTTATGATATGCGCCAACTCCTTAAGAATCATATCACCATGAGCATGACCTCTGGTGTCATTTACATTCTTGAAGTTATCCAGATCTATATACAGCAGAGCGCCATCCATCCGGCTTCTTTTCTGGTTCTGGATGCGTTTCTTGATTTCCTGTGCAAAGGCCCGCCGATTTAACAGGTTTGTCATTTCATCGGTGAAGGCTCTTTTTTGCAGTTCTTCATGGGTGATGACCTGCTCCAGGGCGATTCCCAGATGGTTGGTGATGCCATTAAATAACTGGATTTCATCCTCATTCCATTCTGTCCCCATATTCCGGATCAGCACAATGACCCCATTATCCTCGGAATGATGGTTAGTGATGCCAAACAGGATTTGGTAATTTTTAATCTGCATTATGCCTGTTTTACTTGGGACGGCTTGCGGGTCGGACCATAATGACATGGCTTTTTGACACAAAGTATAAATAAGGTCCGTGTCGGATATGTTGCCCTGTTGTTGCTTAACCTCGGCCTTGAAATTACCATCTGCAAGGTTTGTTTTCTGAATGATGCAACTGCTATCTGAGGCGATACCTTCCATGGTTGCGTTCAGGGCATTTTCCAGCATATCCGTTGGTGTGACCATATCTCGGATTGAAGATACAATTTTATTAAGAATATGTTCGCGTTTATGTGTGCGTCGCAAGACAGCCTCCCTTTCGCGTATATGAGTAATATCTCGGCAAACACCGCGTGCACCTTGCCATTTAGCCTGATTGTCCAATATGGGAACGGCGGATACCAGCAGGCATGCCATGGAGCCATCTGCGCGTTTGAGCCATAGCTCCATCTCATTAACTTTATTCATGGTATCGAAGGGGTTTCTTTCTTCCCCGCCGATGATCATTTCACGGGAATTTTTCCCGTTTAGTTCATAAGCTGTGTAACCCAGAATACCCTTGGGAGAGACATAAATAAAGTTCCCGCTACAATCAGTCTCCCACGCGAAATCAGTGGAACAGCTTACCAAGTCTTTGAACATTTGTCGAGATTCAACCAGCGCGTTGGTCAGGTTATATTCAATTGTGGTCTCGCGTCCAAATAGAAATACTAATGGTGCGTCATCTGCCTGTTCTTGCTTTAAAGGAAAGGCGTAAAGGTCATAATGGCGCAAACCGTCACTTTCTTTCAGCGTTGCTTTTTGTGTATCCGGACAAACATTGGTTAGGCACCTTGAAATCATAGCTTTAAGGTGGGCCTCCTTTTCATCAATGGGGCCCAACAGACTTTTTGCAAAAACATTGTGATATTTAACGACCATATCACCATCCACTAACAATGCCGGCCCCGGAAACATATCAACCATAACTGATGGTTCAAATTGACAAGAGGGCGGTAATGTTAGTAGCTTTTTTTTGTCTTCATCTTTTGCATTTAGCAAAACACGTGCAATATTAGATTTCATATTTTAGATACTCAAGGTTTATAGACAACGACTTAGCTAGGATCCATGTTATATGATTAGCCTTAACAAGTCGTAAAATTTGCAGGAGAGTTGTATTGGGTGCCAAATTGGACGTGACCCGCATAGATTTTTGGATTTTTGATCTGGATAACACATTATACCCGGCTGAAAATAATCTGTTTTCCCAGATAGACAAACGCATGGGCGGGTTCATCTCCAAAAAATTTGATTTGTCACTTGATGAGGCAAGAGCATTACAGAAGAAATATTTTCATACTCATGGCACCACGCTCAAGGGTTTAATGACCGAACATGATGTTTTTCCGCAGGATTATCTGGACTATATCCATGATATTAACTTTGATGTATTGCAAAAAAATAACGCCTTGAAAGCGGCCCTTAACAGCCTGAATGGGGTAAAGATCGTCTATACCAATGCATCCCACGATTACGCCCGGAAGGTCATGGAGAAGATTGGAATTGAGGATGTGTTCAGGGATGTCTTTGACATTGAATCTGCCGAATTTAATCCAAAACCAGATCCGAAAAGTTACCATAAACTGGTGCGTGACCTGGGCGTGGACCCGAAGAAATCTATCATGGTGGAAGACATCGCCCGTAATCTTGTTCCGGCAAGTGATATGGGCATGAAAACAGTCTGGATTCCCACGGGCCATAGATGGTCGGCAGAGGGAGCAGGGCCGCAGCATATCGACCATACCGTGCCGGACCTGACAGAATGGCTGAAATCTCTGGGAAAACATTGACAGTTTACGGCTAATCAGTATTGTCTGGAAAAGTTAGCCACAACGTAAATCACAGGAAAAATATATGACCGACCAGTCATTGGAAAATACAATTGATCAGGCTTGGGAGAATCGGGCAGAGATAAACTCATCCACCACGGGTGATGTTCGGGAAGCCGTGGACCATGCTCTTAACTTATTGGATAGTGGCAAGGCCCGTGTTGCCGCAAAGGAAAATGGTGAGTGGGTCGTGCATCAATGGCTGAAAAAGGCCGTATTATTATCCTTCAGCCTTAATGAGATGAAGATCATCAAGGGCGCGCCGGGGGAAAATGCCAACTGGTATGATAAAGTGCCGTCAAAATTTGAAGGCTGGGACAAAGAACGCTTTGATCAGGCCGCATTTCGGGCCGTGCCAAGTGCCATTGTCCGTCATTCCGCCTATATAGCGCCGGGGGCCGTTTTGATGCCGTCCTTCGTTAATCTGGGGGCTTATGTGGGTGAGGGAACCATGGTCGATACATGGACCACCGTTGGCTCCTGCGCCCAGATCGGCAAGAATGTTCACCTGTCCGGCGGTGTTGGCATCGGTGGGGTGTTGGAGCCTTTACAGGCCGGCCCCGTGATCATTGAGGATAATTGCTTCATTGGCGCCCGTTCAGAGGTGGCCGAGGGCGTTATCGTCGAAGAGGGCGCGGTGCTGAGCATGGGCGTATATATCGGTGCGTCCACCAAAATTATAGACCGGGCAACCGGTGAGATATTCATGGGCCGCGTGCCTGCATACAGCGTTGTAGTATCGGGCTCCATGCCGGGCAAGCCTTTGCCTGATGGCTCGCCGGGGCCAAGTCTTTATGTGGCGGTTATTGTTAAGCGTGTAGACGCCCGTACCCGCTCTAAAACTTCCATCAATGAACTGTTGAGGGACTAATGAACATCGATGCGGTAAAACTCACTCAGGATCTGATCCGCTGCCCCAGCATAACCCCGGCCGATGCCGGTGCGCTGGATGTGCTTCAGGCTGCCTTGGAAAGCTTGGGCTTTGCCTGTACCCGTTTACCCTTTGCAGAGGATGGCACCCCGACCATAGATAATCTCTATGCCCGTTTGGGCAATGGGGCCCCGAATTTTTGTTTTGCCGGACATACGGACGTGGTTCCCGTGGGTAATCAAGACCAGTGGCAGAATGATCCATTCGCCGGTAGCATAAACGGTGGTGCGATCTTTGGACGCGGAGCTTCGGACATGAAGGGGGGAATTGCTGCCTTTGTATCTGCTGTATCGGGGTTTGTTGAAAATAATGATGATTTTGACGGCTCTATCAGTTTCCTGATCACGGGGGATGAAGAAGGTCCGGCGGTTAACGGCACTATCAAGATGCTGAACTGGCTCGAAGAGAATGGTGAAAAACTGGACTATTGTCTGGTGGGAGAGCCGACCAACCCCGGCAAGGTCGGCGATATGGCCAAGATCGGGCGGCGCGGCAGCCTAAATGTTAAATTAACGGTTAAGGGGACTCAGGGCCATGTGGCTTACCCTGATCTTGCTGATAATCCCATACCGCGACTGGTGCGGATGCTGGACGGGCTTCTGGCGCGGAAACTGGATGGGGGCAACGAACATTTTCAGTCGTCCAACCTTGAAATTGTCTCTGTCGATGTGGGCAATAGCGCCAGCAATGTAATTCCGGCACAGGCCGTGGCGCGCCTCAATATCCGCTTTAACAATGAGCAGACGGATCAGGGTTTGCAGGACTGGATAAGGACTGTTTGTGATGGGGTTGGTGGTGACTTTGATCTGCATATGAAAGCTTCCGGTGATGCCTTCCTTACCGCTCCGGGAACATTAAGCCAATTGATTACGGATGCGGTAAAAAAAATTACAGGCCGGACAGTGGAGCTAAGCACATCCGGCGGCACGTCCGATGCCCGCTTCATTAAAAACCATTGTCCGGTATCAGAATTTGGTCTGGTCAATAAAACCATGCATAAAGTTGATGAATGCGTTAGCCTTGAAGAGCTTGATCAGTTGACGAAAATTTACAGTGAAATTTTGAGGGCCTTTTTCAAAAGGTAACATGATGGAAAAAAACAATTCTCTTCTAAATCATTTTACGCAATCGCTTAACGGCGCATGGCAGTTCGTTAAACTCAATCCCCGCGCCATGGAATATTTTGATACCTCGGCGGAGGCTTTCTGGAAATCCTTCTGGGCGATTGCCCTGCTTGCACCCGTATTCTTCATCGGTCTGAGCTTTAATCCCGAAACGGTTGAGGTTGAAGGGTTTGTAATTTCACCAACAGCCCGTACCATCGAGTTTTTTCTGCGATTGCCGCTCCTTGCACTGGTGATGGTGTATTTTACCAAATTCTTGAAAATTGATGCCTATTATTCCAATATGATCATTGCTTTCAATTGGTTATGGGTTGTGGCAAATTACATCATCCTGCCCTTGTCCATATTGATCAATCTAGGAATATTGCCCGCCGCTGCCGGAATTATCGTGATGGCAGTGATGCTTTATCTGGAACTTTATGTGACATGGTTTATGTTCCGGCAATCTCTCAAGATCGGCGGCTGGCTGGCCTTTGGCGTGATGGTCTTCAAACTCCTGTTCACCCTGTCCGTGATGCAGCTCATTATTAGAGTTTTTTAGTTAGGTAATAGGGCTGGTACCTTATTTCATTTTTCGCTGGTCATTCATTCATCAATTATCGAACTATTTCAAAATATGTCGCTGCCATCTTTTGTGTGACCTCAACCACTTTTGAGCCATCATATGAGCTTCTTCAATTTGATCGGGGGTCATTTCTTTAGAAAAAAAATCTTTTGTTTTTTTTGCCTTTGCTAAACCATCTGAAAGATGGATAAAATTTGCAATGTCGATCCACATATAGGCTTTGATTTTGTCCTTGGGCGTTCCGGAGCCATACCAATAAATTTTAGCCATAGCAGTTGGCGCATTCTGATCCCCTTCTTCAGCAGCCAGAGAATACCACTTGAGGGCCTTTGCATAATCTTTTTTGACGATCTTAGCATCTTTGTATCCACCCCTTCCATTATGATATATCCATCCGATATTAAATTTGGCTGTTATATTTCCTTGCTCGGCTGATTTTTTAAACCAATAAAGAGATTTTTCAGGGTCTTTGTCTATACCACTGCCTTTTAGATACATGACGCCCATTCTGAATTGAGATATTGAATTTCCCTGCTTGGCCGATGCTAAATGCCATTTAGCCGCTTTTTCATTGTTTCTTTTTATTCCCCTGTGGCCATTATATAATTCTCCCAGTTGGAATTGTGCCTCGCCATGGCCTTGTTCAGCAGCAATGTGGAACAATTTAAGGGCCTCTTCTTTCCCTATCATGTTGGACTTGTCGTTCAGGTACAATAAGCCTAATGAATATTTGGCTTCAATATGCCCTTGGTCTGCCGCTAATTTGATCCATTTGAGGGATTCGGTGTATTCTGGTGTTTTTCGATAAGAGTATGTCTTTGGAAGAAACATTTTGCCAAGTTCATACTGAGCCTCCTTATCACCTAGTTCTGCTGCCTTGAGGAATTCGTTGTAGGCGGTTTTTAAATCTTTTTTCTCAAGGGCTATTTTACCCTTATTGTAATCTGCGTTAGCATTAAGGATACCAAGGATTAGGCAAAATAATGCCACAAGAATCTTAATTGAATAATAGCTCAAGATGTTGTCCCCTATGATAAATTTTATGAGTAGGTGACGAGAGTATCAGAATAATCCACGCCGGTAAAATATAATCCATCCGGCGGAGCGTTATGGGCGAGGGCATTACGGTCGCGTGCTTCGAGGGATTTGTGCAGGTCTTCCATAGTCCATTTTCCACGTCCCACATAATAGAGCGAGCCGACCATGGAGCGCACCTGATGATGCAGGAATGAGCGGGCTGAAGTGTGGATATAGATATTTTCGCCCTCTCTGTACACATCAAGATGATCAAGAGTTTTTAAGGGGGATTTGGCCTGACATTCCACGCTGCGGAAGGTGGTGAAGTCATGATGACCGACCAATACCTGTGCGGCCTCATGCATCACTTCCGCATCCAGGGGAAATTTCACATGCCATGCCCGGTCGGCCTGAAAAGTCAACGGCGCCCGGCGGTTGATGATGTGATAACGGTAATAGCGCCTTGTGGCCGAAAACCTGGCTTCAAATTCGGAAGTGACCTGTTCAGACGCCAACACCGAAACTGGCTGATATTTCAAATGAAAATTAAGCGCGTCCATGACCTTATAGGCGGGATATTCCTGTGGCAAGTCCACATGACAGACCATGCCAACGGCGTGAACCCCGGCGTCCGTACGGCCCGCGCCTTGGAATTTCACATCCGCGTGGCAGAATTTTTTGGCCGCTTCCGCCAATATGCCCTGTACAGATTTTCCATTATCCTGTTTCTGCCAGCCGACAAGTCCGGTGCCAAAAAATTCCAGCGTTAATTTATAACGATAGAGGGTTTTGTCTTCTGTCATGAGAAAACCGTCCCCAGCGGTAGTTGCAACCCACGTTGGAGGTCTTCTGCTGACATGGGGCCTTTGCCTGCCCTTTGGGCTTTGAGAATTTTTAACGACTGCCCATCACCACAGGCAATGGTCATGGGGTGAGCAACAAGACTTGCCGCATCACCCTTATTCGCGCTAATTTCAGCTTCCAGTATCTTGATCCGAATGTCACCGGCCATGCAGTAAGCGCCGGGGAAGGGGCTAAGGCCGTGAATATGGTTACGTAAATCCTGAGCCGACCTGCTCCAGTCTATTTTAGCCTCTTGCTTGTCGATTTTATGGGCATAGATGACGCCCTCCTTGGCTTGCGTCATGGGCGGCATAATGCCAGATACATAGCCTTCCAGAGCCGGTAGAATGGCTTTGGCCCCAAGGGCTTTCAGCCTGTCATGAAGGCTGCCTGTGGTGTCGGTGGCTAGGATGTGAGTTTTTCGCTCCAAAATAACCTGACCCGTATCAAGCCCTTGTTCCATAAGCATTATGTTAACGCCAGTTTCCTCATCGCCAGCCATGATTGCTCGGTGGATGGGGGCGGCACCACGCCAGCGCGGCAGCAGGGAGGCATGAATATTCAGGCAGCCATATTTTGGCGCGGCTAAAATTTCTTTGGGTAGTAACAAGCCATAAGCCACCACCACCGCAGCATCTAATTCGAGGGCGGCGAACCGCTCCTGTTCTTCGGCTGATTTCAGGCTTTTTGGCGTATGAACCGGAATATTCAGGCTTTCAGCCAGAATTTGTACGGGTGAGGGCCGTTCTTTTTTACCGCGACCCGCGCGGCTTGGGGGCTGGCTGTAAACCGCAACCACATCATGATCACTGTCCACAAGGGCCTGCAGAATATCAACAGAGAAATCAGGAGTTCCCATGAAGGCCAGTCTCAACACTCAATCCTCCTTGACCAGTTTTTTGACTTTGCGTACCGCCATGGATTTTTTCAGGGATGACAGATAATCAATGAAAACAATACCATTCAGATGATCTATTTCATGCTGAATACAGGTGGAGAACAGGCCGGTCGCATGGACGTCCTGCTCAACGCCGTTGTAATCAAGATAAGTGATCTTACATTCTGCGGGCCGGTCAATATCGGCATATTGTTCCGGCACACTCAGACAACCCTCGTTATAGGTGGCTAATTCTTCGGATGTCCACGTGATCACTGGATTGACATAAAACTGTGGATTCGGCTCTTGGTCTTCTTCGGCTAAATCCATGACCAGAAGGCGGATCGGATGCCCTACCTGAACCGCGGCAAGACCGATGCCGGGTGCGGCATACATGGTTGCCAGCATATCATCCATGAGTGCCCGCAACTCATCATTCACCGTCTTTACCGGAGTGGAGACGGTTTTTAGAAGCGGGTCTGGTACTGTTACAATTGGTAATATGGCCATTTTTTCCTGATCACTTTTTTTGTCTTTCGATTTGTAGGTAATATGATACGCTCCAATCGTCAAGGTAATGATAGTAAATATAGGGGCTTTTTTAGTATGGATCAGACAATATTGATCATCGGTATGGGAATTTTGCTGATGGGGGGGGTAATCTTTCTGCTGGTCAAAGTCATGGGGCGCGGCAACCGGGAACTGGCGACACAGTTGGCGGAAAACAGGAATGATTCAAATGCCCAGATGCAGCATATGTTGCAGGTCACGGCATCTTTAGAAGGTCGCCTGAGCCAGATGTCAGAGCAAACGGCTAAAGACACGGCGCAGATGAACCGCACGCTGGCGGAACGGTTGGACAAGGTCAGCCATCGCATGGGCGAAAGCCTGGAAAAGACCAACAAGAATACCACAGAGTCTCTGGGCGAGCTTAAGGTCAGGCTTGCGGTCATTGACGAGGCGCAGAAAAATATCACCAAGCTCAGCGGCCAGATGATGAGCCTGCAGGATATTCTGGATAATAAGCAGGCGCGGGGGGCGTTCGGGGAAATTCAACTGAATGATCTGGTCAGTCAGATCCTGCCGCCCAGTGCCTATGCCTTTCAGGCGCAGATGAGCAATGGCAGGCGAGCGGACTGCCTGATCAAACTGCCTAATCCACCGGGGTCAATCGTGGTTGATGCCAAATTCCCGCTGGAAAGCTATCATCTGCTGCGTAATGCGGAAAATGATGGGCAGAAAAAGGCCGCGATCAGCAGGTTTAAGTCCGATATTCTGAAACATGTGAAGGATATTTCGGAAAAATATATCATCAATGGCGAGACAGCGGAATCGGCGCTGATGTTTCTGCCTAGCGAGGCGGTTTATGCGGAACTGCATGCAAGCTTTTCCGATGTGGTGGAAAAATCCTACCGGGCCAAGGTCTGGATTGTCAGCCCGACCACCCTGATGGCGACCCTGAATACGGTGCGGGCGGTATTGAAAGATGCCCGGATGCGCGAGCAGGCCGGGGTGATACAGAAAGAGGTTGTCACCTTATTGCAGGATGTGGAGCGGCTGGACGGGCGGGTTAACGATTTGAGAAAACATTTTAATCAGGCCGACAAGGATATAGAAAAAATTTCCACCTCGACCCGCAAGATCACCAGTCGCGGCGAAAAGATAGAAGGGCTGCAACTGGAAGAGGGCGAAGCACCCGAAGCGGCGATTGGATCTCCCATAAAGAAGCCCGACCAGATTTAACTGGTCAGGCTTTAATTCAAAGTCTATTTACCCTAGCTGAGTTTGGTGATGAATTCATTCAGATCATTCTGCAACAAGGTGCTTTTATCGGTCATGGCATTCACGTTAGTGAGCATATTTACGGCGGCATTACCGGTTTCATCAGCGCCCCCATTCACTTCGTCAATGCGCTGGCTGGCTTCCTCGGTACTTGATGCGGCCATCTGGGCGCTTCTGCTGATTTCGTTG
>DAOWHQ010000116.1:0-16053 GCA_030641355.1 Alphaproteobacteria bacterium | reverse complement strand
CTATTCACGGGTGAAAAAATCGTCACTATCGACCGCCCCAACAAAACCATCATTAGTGATAATGACCGGATAACTCCTTATGACAGCCTGTGGATTGCCACGGGTTCCGACCCCTTCATCATTCCGGTACCGGGTAAAGATCTGAAGGGTGTTGTCACCTTCCGTGACATAAAAGATGTCAATGAAATGATTGCCGCCTCAAAGACCTATAAAAATGCTGTGGTCATCGGCGGTGGTCTTTTGGGACTGGAAGCCGCTTACGGGCTTAAACGCAATGGCATGAATGTTACCGTCATTCATCTGGCCGATACGCTCATGGAACGCCAGCTTGACGAAGCGGCGGGTTATCTGCTGAAATCAGATCTGGAAAGTCGGGACATCGCCATCCTTACCGAAGCAAACACCAAAGAGTTGATAGGTAAGAAGCGCGTGAAGGCGGTGAAATTGGCGGATGGCAGTGAAATCCCCGCCGACCTTGTGGTCATGGCGGTTGGTATTCGCCCTAGCACGGCCCTTGCCGTTGACGCGGATCTCGAGTGCAATCGGGGTGTGGTGGTCAATGATCACCTACAAACTTCTGATCCTGATATTTTCGCCGTTGGTGAATGTGCGGAGCATCGTGGCGAGGTTTACGGTCTGGTATCACCTCTCTATGAAATGGGCCGCGCTCTGGCTGGATTTATGGCGGGTTATAACAGCCGCTACAAAGGTTCTGTCACCAGTACAAAATTGAAGGTAACCGGGGTCGAGCTTTTCTCTGCAGGTGATTTCAGCGGCGGTGAAGGCACCGAAGATATCGTGCTCCGCGATGCCCGTCGCGGCGTCTATAAACGGCTGGTGATCAAGGATGATCGCATCATCGGCACTGTGTTGTATGGCGACGTGGAAGACGGCCCGTGGTATTTCCAGCTTTTGAAAGATAAAGATAAAATTGATGACATCCGTGATCATCTGATATTCGGACAGTCGCTGTCCATGGGAGAAACCGCCGTGGACCCCTTGGCGGCCGTTACAGCATTGCCTCTTGAGGCAGAGATTTGCGGCTGTAACGGCGTATGCAAAGGCACGATCATGTCCACCATTACAGACAAGGGTCTGACGAGCCTTGACGAGGTTCGATCCCATACCAAGGCATCAGCCAGCTGTGGGTCATGTACTAATCTGGTGGAGCAGGTCATGGCGCTCACCATCGGTGAAGGTTACGCAGCCCCGACAGCAACACCCATGTGTGGCTGCACAGATCATACACATGATGACGTACAACATCTGATCCAGCTGAATAACCTAAAAGGAATTCAGGCAATCATGCAGGCCTTGCAATGGAAGACGCCTAACGGTTGTTCTAAATGCCGTCCGGCCCTGAATTATTATCTGATTGCCGCATGGCCCGGTGAATATAAGGATGATTATCAGTCCCGCTATATCAATGAACGGGTTCATGCCAATATTCAGAAGGATGGCACATACAGCGTAGTGCCGCGTATGTGGGGCGGCCTGACAACCCCCAACGAATTGCGCGCAATCGCCGATGTAGCTGATAAATTCGAAATTCCCACTGTAAAAGTCACGGGCGGACAGCGTATTGACCTTCTGGGTATTCAGAAAGAAGACCTGCCCGGTGTCTGGGCCGATCTGAATGCGGCGGGCATGGTATCTGGTCATGCTTATGGTAAATCTTTACGTACGGTGAAAACCTGTGTTGGGCAGGAATGGTGCCGCTTTGGCACACAGATGTCCATGAGCATGGGCGTTGCCTTGGAAAAAATGACCTGGGGAAGCTGGACGCCGCACAAGTTTAAAATGGCGGTCAGCGGTTGTCCGCGAAACTGTGCCGAGGCCACCATCAAAGATTTTGGTGTTGTCGCAGTAGACAGCGGATGGGAACTTCATGTGGGCGGCAATGGCGGTATGATCGTTCGTGCCTGTGACCTGCTATGCAAGGTCGAAACGGATGAAGAGGTCATGGAATATGCAGCCGCCTTCATTCAGCTTTACCGCGAAGAAGGCCATTATCTGGAACGCACCGCACCGTGGGTGGAACGTGTGGGACTGGACAGCATCAAGGAACGCATCGTTGACGACAAAAAGAACCGTGGAAAGCTGGTTAAGCGTTTCCATATTTCTCAAAAAGGTAATCAGGACGACCCATGGGCAGACCGGGTTCAAAACAACGTCCACGCCCATGAATTCAAACCCCTCGCAGAGGTAGGATAAGACTATGACACAGAACTGGATTGAAATCGGCCAATTGGAAGATATCCCTTACCTTGGCTCCCGCGTTGTTAAAACCGGCGGGACGGATATTGCCATTTTCAAAACATCAACGGGCGCAATCTTCGCTCTCGAAGATAAATGCCCCCATAAAGGCGGCCCGCTGTCTCAGGGTATTGTTCATGGCAAGAGCGTTTCCTGCCCTTTGCATAACTGGAATATATCGCTTGAAAATGGCGAAGTCTTAGGGCCGGACAGCGGCTGTAGTCATGTCATCCCGACACAAATAATGGGCGACAAGGTATTTCTGGCCTACCCCGCCCCCGCGAAAGCAACCGGAACCGATGGCTAAAGAAATTAAAACCACCTGCGCTTATTGTGGGGTGGGGTGCGGCGTGGTTGCCTGCACGAGTGATGACGGCGTGGTCACTATTAAAGGAGACGTGGATCATCCGGCCAATTTTGGCAAGTTATGCTCTAAAGGCGGCGCCTTGGCCGAAACGCTAGGACTGGAAGATCGGTTGTTATATCCCCAGATAGGCGGCGAACGGGTCAAATGGGGAGATGCCCTGCAAGCAACCGCAGAGGGCCTTAATCACATCAGGCAACAATATGGTTCCGATTCAATAGGTTTTTATGTCTCCGGTCAATTGCTGACCGAAGATTATTATGTGGCCAACAAGCTCATGAAGGGCTTCATCGGCTCCGCCAATATCGACACCAATTCACGGCTTTGCATGTCCTCCGCTGTGGCGGGTCATAAGCGGGCCTTTGGCAGCGACACGGTACCCGGAAATTATGAGGACTGGGATCAGGCTGATCTTGTGGTTCTGGTCGGCTCCAATGCGGCATGGTGCCATCCGGTTCTTTTCCAGCGGCTGATCAACGCACAACAAACTCATGGTACAAAAATTGTTGTCATTGATCCCCGCCGTACACCAACTTGCGATACCGCTGATCTACATTTACCCCTGAAGCCGGGCAGTGACGTAAGATTATTCAACGGCCTGCTGGCTCACCTCGCGGACAACGGACATACCGACACGGATTTCGTCAATGACCATACCAATGGACTTGATGCGGCTTTAATTTCCGCAAGGGAAGACATAGCGGGGCTTGCGGAAGATTGTGGCCTGTCACAGGAAGATATTGCCAGTTTTTTTGAGCTTTTCGCGGCTACAGAAAAAACTCTCACCGTTTATTCCCAAGGCGTGAACCAGTCGTCACAGGGAACGGACAAGGTCAATGCCATCATCAACTGCCACCTGCTCACCGGACGCATCGGCAAGGTGGGCATGGGGCCATTTTCCCTCACCGGACAGCCCAACGCTATGGGCGGTCGGGAGGTGGGCGGCCTTGCCCATACCCTTGCGGCTCATATGGAATTTGATGATAAATCACGCGACCTTGTCAGCCGTTTCTGGCAGACAGATACCCTCGCCTCAAAACCGGGACTTAAAGCCGTGGATATGTTCCGCGCTGTCCACGATGGGCGGATAAAGGCCATCTGGATCATGGGAACAAACCCCGCCGTCAGCATGCCCGATGCCAATTATATTCGTGAAGCATTGAAAAAATGTGATCTGGTGATCGTATCTGATGTTATGAAAAATACCGACACCATGAAATATGCTAATATCGCCCTTCCCGCACAGGCTTGGGGTGAAAAAGACGGAACCGTGACCAACAGCGAACGGTGCATATCAAGACAGCGGCGTTTTCTACTCCCGCCCGCTGAAACAAAAGCTGACTGGTGGATCATCTCGCAAGTCGCCAGATATCTGGGATTTGCAAAAAGCTTTGATTATAAAACTGCCGGCGATATTTTTCAGGAACATGCCGCACTATCTGCCTTCGAGAATAAGGGCAGCCGTGATTTTGATATTTCCGGTCTTGGAGTTGACTTCGCACCAATCCAATGGCCGGTAAATAATAAAAATCCCAAGGGTAAAGAACGGTTCTTTAATCAGGGAGAATTTTTTACCGATGACAAGCGCGCCCGTTTTATTGCGGTTCGCACACAAGCGCCCGCAAATATACCCGATAAATCATTCCCTCTGATCCTGAACAGTGGACGCATCCGTGACCATTGGCACACCATGACCAGAACCGGAAAATCGCCCAGACTGAATAGCCATAGGGATGAGCCCTATATAACGATCCATCCGCAAGATGCGGCGAAATATGAACTGGATCAAAAGGGTTTTGTCAAAATAGCCAGCCGCTGGGGCAATGCTCTGGTGCGTGTTCGCATAACCAAACAACAACAGGTGGGGCATATCTTCATGTCCATGCATTGGAATGACAGCAATGCCGCCAATGCCGTGGTCGGGCGTCTGGTCAATCCGGTAACGGACCCGCTTTCCGGTCAGCCCGAACTGAAACATACTCCGGTTAGCATTGAGAAATGGTCACCCGAATGGCACGGATTTCTGTTATCCCGCGATAGAATAACACCGGAAAACCTGACATATTGGTGTCATAGTTATCAGAAGGATTGCCATATTCTGGAAATCGCCGGTGCGGGTAATATGATGGAAAACACATTTCTTTCCCCCTTCTTTGCACAGGTGGGAAGCCCTGATACCCTCTCCTTCGACAATCCGGCATCCGGACAAATACGCTTGGCCCGCACGCGGCAAGACAGGTTGGACATATGCCTGTTTGTCACCCGAAAAGGTGCCTTGCCTGACAGAAGCTGGCTGCAATCCCTGTTTGAAAGTGATTGTCTGGGCCATGGCATTTACAGCACTCTTCTGTCCGGCCAGCCTCTCGACCCAAGCACCGCACCGGGGCCGATTGTCTGTTCCTGTTTTGGCATAAGCCAGAAAGCCATCCTGAGCGCATTTACCAGCAAAGCTGCCAGAACCGTGGATGATATAGGCGAGTTGCTTAAAGCGGGCAGCAATTGCGGGTCGTGCAAACCGGAAATAAAAGACCTTATCGCCAGTGTCAAAAGTTCCAACGCCCGATAATTTCCGGTTTACGAGACAATAAAAAAAACGCTACATATAGGACAACCATAAACGGAGATACTTATGTCATCTATTGTAGAATTTATTCAAAAACTTCCCAAAGCAGAACTACATCTGCATCTGGAAGGCAGTCTTGAGCCTGAACTTATGTTTGAGCTTGCCAGACGCAATAAAATCGACATTCCCTTCGGCTCCGTAGAAGACATACGTGCGGCCTATAATTTCAGCAACTTACAGGATTTTCTCGATATCTATTATCAAGGCATGAATGTCCTGCAAAGTGAAGAAGATTATTATGACCTCACCATGGGTTATATTAAGAAAATCAATCAGGACAATTGCCTGCATACGGAAGTATTCTTTGACCCTCAGGCCCATCTGGAAAGGGGCATAGAATTTGGCGTCATCATGGCGGGCATAGTAGCTGCCCTGAAAGATGCCGAAAAAGATTTTGGCATCACGTCCCGCCTGATCATGTGTTTCCTGCGTCATCTGTCGGAAGATGATGCCTTCACTACTTTGGGAAAGGCTGAAAATTATCTGGATGTTATCACCGCCGTTGGCCTTGATTCTTCAGAACTTGGCCATCCGCCATCAAAATTTGGACGGGTATTCAAAGCCGCGAAAGAAAGAGGCCTCCTCTGCGTTGCCCATGCGGGGGAAGAAGGGCCGCCTGAGTATATTTATCAGGCACTGGACCTGTTAAAAGTAGACCGCATTGATCACGGCAATCGCGCAATGGAAGATCGGGCTTTGATCAAACGCCTGAGCTCAGAGAGTATGACGCTCACCGTCTGCCCGCTGTCCAACCTGAAGCTTTGTGTGGTGGACAGCCTTGAAGAACACCCAATTAAACGCATGCTTCAGGCCGGCCTTCGAGCCACAATCAATTCGGATGACCCGTCATATTTTGACGGTTATTTGAATGATAACTATGTTGCGGTTGCCGAGGCAGTTAATCTGGACAAGGCCGATCTCGTGACACTGGCTAAAAATAGTTTTTCTGGCTCTTTCCTGTCAGAAAAAGAAATTAGCCAGCACCTTGAACAAATAGATAGCTATACAGCATTTCTCCCTTGAGGATTTGTAATTCGGCGCGACTTCAACCAATTTTGGTTAACTTTGACAATACTCCCAGCAATGACCAATATGGTATATATTTAACCTATAGGCATAGGCAACAAACCCTGCAATATAGAAAAGGAATAAGAATGAGCCAGACGGATACAGAACAAAATCCCGACAACAGATCTGCTATGGATAAAGCGGATGGCTTTTCTTCTCAGGTGGTGTTGGTGACGGGCGCGTCGCGTGGAATAGGCCGCGCCATAGCAATAGCCTTTGCGGAAAAAGGCGCCAAGATTGTGATCAACCACCCGGGCGATGAGGAGGCCGCCTCTGAAACAGCGGAATTGGTCAATAAGGCCGGTGGTACGGCTCTGGTGGTTAAGGCAGATGTATCAAAGCCAGATGAAATAGAGCAGATGGTATCGCAGGTATATGATCATTGGGGTCAAGTGGACGTACTGGTGAATAACGCAGGCATTTGCCCCTTTCTTGATTTTTTTGAAATTGATGTTGAAACATGGGACCTAGTGCATCAGGTCAATCTGCGTAGCGCATTTATACTGAGCCAGTTGATAAGCAAGAGAATGATCAAAGCAGGCAGAGGTGGTCGGATTATTGCTGTCTCGTCCATATCAGCTTGGGTGGGTGGAGCCAGTCAGGTTCACTATTGCCCAACCAAAGCCGGTTTGAGTTCTTTGACAAAGAGTCTGGCCATCGTTCTTGGGCCACATGGCATCAACTGCAATGCCGTTCTTCCGGGCACCATTGAAACGGACATCAACCGTGAAGATCTTGCACAGGATGGAAAAAAACAGCTGTTTGAAGAACGTATTCCATTGGGTAGAGTTGGCAAACCCGGCGATATAGCCGGAGTTGCCGTTTTTCTGGCCAGTCCGGAAGCAAGTTATATTAACGGCGCGGAAATCCTCGTGGATGGTGGACATTTTGTAAATTTACAATGAATAGCTGACTAGAGACTGGGAACTTTCTTGAATTCTTCGTCTGTGCAGAACTTCAGAGCATTTCGTAACGGCCGGCCAAACAGCGGAGCTTCAATTTCAAAGACATCCTTATTTTTTGTTTTTACCCCATCGCTATGGCTGAGGGTAGCCGTGCCAAAGAAATGTGCGTGCGCGCTGCCGGGCTGACGAAATTGCTGGTATTTGAAATGGTGATGTTCAAGGTTGGCTATACTGTGACACATATTCTGCTCACCGGTCAGGAACGTTTTTTTCCAGAGCAGTTTACCATCACGTAGTATCCGGCTTTCGCCTTCGATATTCGCCGGCAACTGCCCAATGAGCAACTCTGGCCCAAAACTACAAGCACGTAGTTTGGAATGTGCCAGCCACAGGTAATTATGGCGCTCGGTAATGTGATCCGAGAACTCGTTACCGATCGCGAAACCCACCCGCCACGGCTGAGCATCTTCATCAATGACATATAAACCCACCAGTTCCGGTTCTTCACCCGCATCAAGCGCGTAGGCGGGAACCGGAATATCCTGCTCCGGCGCTACAACAATTGAGCCATCGCCTTTATAAAACCATTCTGGTTGCGCCCCCGCCTGATCCGCATCAGCAGGTTTACCACCCTCAACACCCATCTTAAACATACGCATGGTATGGGTAAGTTCGTCATTGGGTGCGGATATACTGCTGTGCATTTTATCTCTGGAACTGGCACTGCCCAGATGGGTTAAGCCCGTACCGCTGATGGTGCATTGATTAGGGTCCGGATGGGTAAACGGGGGCAACAATTGCCCTTGATCTATGACCTTCTGATAATCTAGTCGGTCTTGGCTTAAATATTGTTCAACCGTGATTTCGAGGGACTGCTTATTGGCAATGGCGTGCTGTGCCAATGCATAAACCCCGCCCGCCATATCAATGAGTTGTAATTGCTGCGCGTTTTCTACCTTTGCAGCCCGAATACACCCCTGATAAAATATCTGTACAAGTCTCATAATCCACTACACCACAATATTAAAGTTTTCAAGATAACGGTCTGATAATGTTAACCCCAGACCGGGCAAATTATCGTCCAGATCGATATGCCCATTTTCCGCCACAGGGTCGCCCTCAAAGACGTAATAAAACAGCTCATTCCCAACTTCCACATCAAATATTGGAAAATATTCTGATATGGGGCAGTTGCTGTTTGCCATAGTCAGATGATAGTTATGCATTTGTCCTGCGTGCGGAATAACGGGCACCTGATAGGCTTCGGCAAGGGCGTTTATTTTTTGTGCGGCCGTGATGCCACCAACGCGGTTGGTATCATATTGCAGGACACTAACCGCTTTCATATCCAGTAGCTGACGGAAACCGAACAGGTTAAATTCATGTTCGCCGCCGGAAATCGGTATCGGGCCCGCATTCAGTTCGGCATAACCATGTATATCATCGGCGATAACGGGTTCCTCCAGCCAACGCAGCTCGTATTTAACCAGTTTGGGGATCATTCTTTTGGTATATTCAAGATTCCAACCCATGTAACATTCAACCATCAGGTCATTTTCATAACCGATTACCTCGCGAACCGCTTCAATGCGTTTAAGGTTTTCAGTCACGCCCTTAACGCCGTCTTTCGGCCCCCAACCCATTCTCATTTTAAACATCGAATGGCCTAGGGCCAGCTGCTCTTGTGCTTCTGCCTGCATCTTATCCACATCGCCGGAATATAATTTTGAATAGTAAACAGGTATTTTTTCTTTGGTTCTGCCGCCGAGAAGTTTGAATACTGGTTTGTTGACAATTTTTCCCATCAAATCCCATATGGCGATATCAATAGCAGAGATCGCCGTCATGCCGACGCCCTTGCGCCCCCATGCGGCAGTGCGACGATACATTTTTTCCCAAATATAGGCATAATCGAAGGGATCTTCCCCAATCACCAAAGGGGCCAGATAGTCATCAATGGCTTTTTTAACCAACCCGGGGCACAAAGCTGCGTTACCGTAACCGATTGTTCCATCTTCTGTTTCAACTTCGCAGACCAACCACTGATGAAAGCGGAATGAGCCCATCGCATCCCCGCGTTCATAAAGAATGTCCGAGGCATTGGTGCAAAAATTGGCTTGTGGCGGTACCGTAGGCCCTTTCCATTCATAAAGTTTGGTGCGTATTTCTTTGATCTTTGTTGGCATATTTCACCTGTTAGATATTTTAAAGTTGCGCCATGCCCATCGAGCAATAACATTCGATTTAATTTGATTTAGCGGTCACCATAACGGTAAGTCACATTGCCTTTTACACCGACGCCCACTCCAAAAATGCTGCCTGATAATGGGTAATCGTCTAATTGGCACTGGCTTAATTCAGCACGGGCCGAGGTGATATAAAGCGTGCTCAGATCCTCACCGCCAAAAGCGCAGCTGGTGGTATTAGGCACGGGAACACTCACAATGGTCAGCAGTTCGCCCGATGGCGAATAACGATGTACCGCACCGCCGCCATAAAGTGTGACCCAAATACAATCCTCGGCATCAATTGCCAAGCCGTCTGGCAGGCCAAATTGTTGATCTATTTTCACAAAGCAGCGTGGGTTGGAAATATCCCCTGTTTGCAAATTAAAATCAAATAGCTGTACTTGCCCAGTAGGGCTGTCGATAAAATACATACGGTTGTTGGCGCGATTCCAGCCGATACCATTGGATATGGAAACTTTGCTGATTTTTGTGCTAACGCTCCCGCCTGTCTCCATGCAATATAAACTGCCCGCATTTGCCTTGCTGTCATGCATGGTACCTGCCCAGAACCTCCCCATAGCATCACAGGCGCCGTCATTCATACGGACCTGTGGGTCACTGCCCTCGGGAAACTTAAATATTAGCTGATAATTTGTGCCGTCTGCATCGACGCTGGCAAAGCCTTCCCTAACGGCCAATATGTAACTACCGTCCGGTTTTAACTCTGCTACGCCCACGTCTGAGGGCAGTTCTATGGTCGAACGGCTTGCGTTATTTTGATCAAGCCTGTAGATTTTCCGGCCGAGTATATCCACCCAAACCAACTCATTGTTAAGTTCGTCCCACCTAGGCCCCTCGCCAATTATTTCCTGCGCGGGAAAGGCCAACTGTGCTGATAGATATTCCATCTTTACTCACTAATATTACTAAGGATCAGACCAGCCTGAACAATAGAAATAAAGGGTAATTGGTGGGGTATTAAAGTCAAGTAGCTTCAAACCTAAGCTTTTCTAACTCAGTGTGTAATTGGGGCTTGTCTTAAAAAAGCAGGAATTACATTTGACCTGCCACGTGCTTCCGCATTGCCCACGTCTGCTCACCCGAGGTTTACGATACATCAACCAATTTGAAAGGCTAAACTAATATTATGACAGATCTGGCGTCATTATTTTATTTGGGGTTTTTTAAGCACTAGGTAACGCATGACGCGGAGATCACCGCTGTCCATTATTTTTTTTCGACTTTCCCAGAATTTGGCCTCTTTTGCAACCGTTTTCAGGCTTTCTTTGGCATCTTCGCCTTTTTCCACGAGGTCATTAACAAGCTGTTCCGCATTGCCCCATGCCTTTGCCACAAGTCCGAGGTAATCTTTTGTGATGTCCTCATTAACGCGAACACTGAAACCACATTGTTCCAGCACCTTAACAACATTCTCCGAGGTGAAGGGATATGGTTTATGGGGTTCTTGTTGTATCCATTCCTGAACATCAGGGTTTTCATGACAGGAATCGTCGCTGAGAATAAGATCAGTAAAAAGGAAAAGTCCGTTAGGCTTGAGGCTGTCATAAATGGCTTTGAGTAATTGCGGTTTGGTTTTGACTGTAAACAGAGCTTCCTTTGAAAAAAAACAATCGTAACTACGTGAGATATTATATATATTATTCAAGTCCTTATGAATAATCTGAGCCTTTTTTTCAAGCCCCAGACTGACGGACATTTTCATGCCCTCCTGCGCCAAAGCTTCGGAGCTTTCATACCCATCAATCCATACGCCATATTTCTTGACCAAGGTACGGGCCGGACCGCCGAGGCCAGCGCCAATGACAACAATGCTTTTTTCAGAACTCAGGTTAAGATATTTAGCCATTTTGATGACATTATCAGGACCGCCAGGACCACAATAACCTTCGCCCCAAACCAGTTGCGTGAGCTGAATTCTGATTTTAGTCCAGGGTACTTTTTTCACAATACTGAGCGGATTTTCAGGGGTTTCTGGGACGCATTCAGGTTTTTCATCTTCCTGCTGATGCACGATCTTAGCCACCATGTCGGTGACATCGTATCCTTCCCACCACGCATGGAAACGCATAGCCCAAGTGAATTTTATGTTGGAATTTTTGGTCAAAATAATTAAACTTGTTACCAGATTTTTTTATTATAAGTTGACGCATCAAAGCGTTTCAGATCATTTCTCATAGTTATTTTCCACCCAAAAATTATATAAACCAATTCACTAATTAATAAATAAGAGGAAACATTTAAGTTAGATTTAAGAATTCATAGAATATGGTTAAAATAAACAGAAAATGTTATCCAATATCACGATTTAACCTTCACGTATGAATAAATTCTGTCGTTATTTCAAGATGCTTCCTGAGGAAATTCATCCCGCCATTCTGCTCTATTTGAAACACGCCCTCTCCTTGCGACAAGTAGTAGACTTATCAACTCGACATCAACATCTGTCATAAAATAATCCGCTTATGGTGGAACAAGTTGGACTAATTGAAGCTATTGCATAAGAGAGTGAATTGACACGCCCATATAGTGCAGCTAAATTCATTGACTGTTGTAGTACTTGTAACTTTAGTATGATTTCCAGAGGATATTGGCAATGACGACATGGACAATAGAACTATCGAGTGATTTTGACAATCTGTCGGATCGCCTTGTTGATGTTTTCCTAGAACATCTGGACGCTGCAATCTGGCATTGGATGCGTTATTTTGATAATATTTCTGATGATGCTGAAATCACACTATATGTGGAATATCAGGATTTATTCGGTGCGCTGGCTGCTGCTGGTTCCGAAAGCGGCATATTCGTTGATACCATTGACGGCGTAAATATATTTGACCTCAGCGTACCCTATGAGCTTAGCACGGGAATAGATATCACTGGCAGCGACCGAGACGCCACCCTGATCATCAGCCCCGACCTTTGGGGGAATATGTCTCAACAGGCGGACCCATATAACCCCGTAGACAGCTCTACATCCGGCTTTGATTTATTGAGCATATTAATTCATGAGATTGGCCATGTTCTGGGTTTTGCCTCTATACCTGACAGTGTTGGTTCCTGGGGCAGTGCAACAGATAAAACGTTTTTTGATACGCAATTAGATGTGAATGGCGACTTAGTGACATTTGCAGGGTTAAATGTAACAAGTATCTTTGGCCCCGTTCAGCTAGACAGCACTGATTTTAGTCACTTTCCATTAGATATAGATACTCAAAGCCCTGCTCTTGCGGACTATAGTTTTGATATCATGATCGGTGAGATTGCCCCCAATGACTTCCTCCTGCTCACGCGCCTTGATCTTGCCGTTATGCAGGATATCGGCTTCTCGCTAAAAGCCCCCACGGCCAATAATGATGCTATCTATGGGTATCACCTCTGGGATGATACGATTAATCTTCTTGGCGGAAATGACATTGGCTTTGGATATTCCGGCAATGACACAATCAATGGCGGTGACGGCGATGACTTAATTAATGGTGGCGCCGGTGCGGATGTCCTGAATGGCGGCGCTGGCATTGATACCGTAGATTTCAGTGGATCACCGTTTGGAGTGATCGTCGATATTGCAACAAATACCACCAGCGCGGGTGATGCCCAAGGTGACATCATCAGCGGCTTTGAAAATATCAAGGGTTCCAATTTTAATGATACCCTCACCGGAGATGCGGGCGCAAATGAACTTTATGGCTTGGCCGGAGACGATACTTTGGTGGGTGGTGATGGAAATGATATATTAGACGGCGGCACTGGAACGGGCGGCGGTTTTGGCGTAGGCGAAGGATCAGACAGGCTTGAAGGCGGCAATGGCGATGACATCCTAAGACACGGAAGCATAATTTTCGCAGGGGCCGGAAATGATACTGTTGAATATTATTACAACAATGTGCTGAATCAAGAATACCATGGTGGTGATGGTATAGACACCTTAATACTGATGAATAATAGTTATATTGACCTTGCCGCGGGAACCATAGGACTTGGCAATAGCGCAGGAGCCCTTACAGGGTTTGAAATATTCGTCGGCGGTGATGGAAGTAATGTTTTTCATGGAAGCGCCTCGGCCGATACTTTCAATGCGGGCGGAGGTAATGATACCGTTCAGGGCCGTGGTGGCGCCGATATTCTCGATGGTGGTGACGGCATAGATAGGCTCACATATGAGGATTCAGCTTCTGGCGTTAATGTTAATCTTTCTACAAATGCGGCCTCTGGCGGGGATGCAGACGGTGATATCATATCAAATTTTGAGAATCTAACCGGCACAGCCTTCGACGATATATTAACAGGAGACAGTTCCTACAATTCAATTTACGCCGGTGCGGGTAACGACATATTGTCCAGCAATGGTAATGACAATGATATTTTTAGCGACTTTCTTTATGGCGAAGATGGTGATGACCTTTTCATCGCGGGCGCGGACAGGGCCACTTATTATGGCGGAGAAGGCAGGGACCGCATTGATTATTCAAATTCAGATGCAGGCGTCTATGTTGATCTTACTACGCAACTATCTTCGGGCGGCTATGGGGATAACGATACCTTTAATTCTATGGAAATGGCGACCGGCTCCAGTCACGCCGACACCCTATTGGGTCTTAATACGGGTGAGTATACTTCCTTTGCCTTTGTTGCAGATCAAACAGAAGACCAACTGCCCGGCATAGGCGGCACCAAAGGGGCCAAACCGGTCAGAACATTCGCAGAAGAGGATGGTTCATACTGGATTATTAGCCAGACGGTTTCTGGTCATAATGAATATAAGATTGCTCATTTTGATACTGATGGAAATATCCTCACTAATTTCACGACCAGATTAGATCCTGATAATGATGTATCTCAAGCTGATTTTATTGTTTTGGACGATGGAAATATCGTCGCTGTCTGGCACGATGTCTGGGAAAATCACATTCAGAAATTCTCCCCGACTGGCGAGCTTATTGGGGACAAAATTATCATTCCCAATACCACTAATAAAGGGGCAGAGATTGCGCTCTTGCCAAATGGCAATTATATCGTCGCCCATGCTAAGAACAACACAATTGATGTCTATACTTTCTCAAGTGAGGGTATTGAAATTGATCATACGCAGACACAGATCAATAGTGCTGAATATGGTTCCGTAGACAGATTAAATTCTATATTAATATTTGAGGACGGGAGTTATGCAGTAGGCTGGGAAGATTATATTGGGGACGGAGTTTACCAATCATTTCTTTTAGGTTTCAACACAGAAGGTGTCGCCTCAGTCGCCCCACAAGAGATTCTTAATTCAGACCCAAGCCATATAGGCGTTTTGGCCAATGGTAATATCTACTCCATAAAATTTATGGCATCCGATCTCTCTCAGGGAACAAATAAACTCCATTTACAGATATATACACCAGATTTTCAAGCCATAGATGGGCCGACTATATTTGCTTATAGTGGATGGACATTTTCTGATTCAATAGCGCTCGCTGATGGTGGCCTTCTTATTGTGGACGGGATTAACGCAACGCGGTTTGATGATTCTGGTCAACTGATCGGCTCATTCACTTTTGGTGAATCAGGCACATTTTATAGCCGTGGCGGTAGATCAGAATTATTATCGGATGGCCGCATCCTCATCACATGGTACCGTGATGAATTTAATAATGACGCCGAAGAAGTTGTCTTTAAAACCTTCACAATTCCTGACCTTGTCAAAGCAGACGGATTTGCCGTAGACAATTTGGATGGCGGTGCGGGAGATGACACTATAATTGGTCGGCGGGGTGACGACATCCTTAATGGGGATAATGGAAATGATACCATTAATGGTGGCGAAGGTGCCGACAATATTAACGGCGGCAGTGGTATGGATACGGCGACTTACGCCACATCTAAAGCGGGGGTCACAGTCAATCTGGGGGCTGGTACCGCAGTTAGTGGCGATGCGGAAGGTGACATATTAACCTCAATCGAAAACTTAATCGGTTCCGCCCATAATGACGTATTAACTGGTGATACAAATTCCAATATACTCTATGGCGAAAGCGGTGATGATTCATTAGCGGGCAATGATGGCAATGATATTTTACATGGCGGTAGCGGTGCTGATATTCTGGATGGCGGCGCGGGTTCTGATACGGTCTCTTACAGCGATTCATCAACCCCGTTGGTTATTGACTTACTCAACGCCGATAACAATACGGGTGAAGCTGCCATTGATACGCTCATTAGCATTGAAAACCTGATCAGCTCCGGCTTTGACGACAATCTGCGGGGGGATAATGCGGCCAATATATTAGATGCCGGTGACGGCAATGATATTATCTATGCCCGTGGGGGAGATGATACGATAAATGCCGGATTAGGTAATGATATTATCTGGGCGCAGGATGGCAATGATACCCTTAACGGTGGTGACGGTGATGACCTTCTCAAAGGTGGTGCAGGAGCAGATATCCTAAATGGCGGCACTGGTTTTGATATAGCAACTTATTCCGGTGCAACATACGGCGTGACCGCTGACCTTGCTGCCGCTTCTAATAATAGAGGTGAAGCTTCCGGTGATACCTATAGCAGCATTGAAGGTCTCACAGGCTCTGCCTTTGCCGACAACCTGCG
>DAOWHQ010000041.1:0-2704 GCA_030641355.1 Alphaproteobacteria bacterium | reverse complement strand
GCCTTTCATCTGGAAGAATTACCCAAGAGAATGGCCATTGTCGGCGGCGGCTATATTGCCGTTGAATTTGCCGGAATTTTTAATGGCATGGGTGTAGATCTGCATCTTCTCTATCGCGGCGAGCAGATATTGCGCGGTTTTGATCTGGAGATTGCCGGTAAGCTGAACGAGGAAATGGTCAAAAAAGGTGTTGATGTAAGGGTTCATACCAATGTGACCGAGATCACCAAAACTGACGATGGTTTGGTACTAACCCTGACCGATGGGTCAACGATGACCGTTGATTCGGTTATGTATGCCACGGGACGGACACCCAATTCAAAGAATATGGGACTAGAAGAGCTGGGCGTAGAAATGGAACGTAATGGCGCGATCATCGTTGATGAGAATTTTAAATCGTCCGTGGATAACATCTTTGCTGTCGGTGATGTGACGGGCAAAATTCAACTGACCCCCGTGGCGATCAGGGAAGGGGCCGCATTGGCCGCAACACAGTTTAATGATACCCCCACATTGGTGCATTATGACAATATTCCCACCGCCGTCTTCTCGCAGCCTTCCATCGGAACTATCGGCCTGACTGAGCAGCAAGCCGTGGAAAAATTTGGTGGTGATCTTAAAGTCTTCCGGTCGGAATATCGCTCTATGAAATTCACTCTGAGTGGGCGGCCTGAACGCTCTCTCATGAAAATGATTGTTCAAAAATCCACCGACATTGTAGTCGGGGTTCATATGATCGGGCCGGATTCTGCTGAAATTGCGCAGGGCATAGCCATTGCAATGAAATGCGGAGCAACAAAGGCGCAGTTTGATTCCACGGTAGCTCTTCACCCTTCATCGGCAGAAGAATTCGTCTTAATGAAATAATATCGTGCTGAAAGCGTTTTTATTGGAAGAAAATACCCTTTCGGGGTTGTTTTTTCTGGCGTTATAATGCGAAGGGTCTTATATGATGCTTGGGTATTAAAATGCGCCAAGTTTAATGAATGGATAGAATTATGAGTAAGAACTGGACACCGGATAGTTGGAGATCAAAACCAATCCGGCAGGTGCCAACATATACTGATCAAGCAGAACTGAAAAAGGTAGAAGCAGAACTGGGCATATGTCCACCGCTGGTTTTTGCTGGTGAGGCAAGACGTCTGACCACGCAACTTGGTCAAGTAGCTGAAGGTAAAGCCTTTTTGCTGCAGGGTGGTGACTGTGCAGAAAGCTTTGCTGAATTCCATCCTGATAATATTCGTGATACTTTCCGTGTGCTTCTCCAAATGTCTGTGGCCATGACCTATGCTGCGGCGTGCCCGGTGGTAAAAGTAGGCCGGATGGCTGGACAGTTTGCTAAACCGCGCAGTGCAGACCTTGAAACTGTTGATGGCGTGGAATTACCCAGTTACCGTGGTGACATTATTAATGGGCCTGAATTTACCGCAGAATCACGTATTCCCGATCCAAGACGTATGATGAGGGCATATAGCCAGTCTGCGTCAACATTGAATTTGCTTCGGGCCTTTGCGCAGGGTGGTTATGCTAACCTGCATAAGGTTCATCAATGGAATCTGGAATTTGTTGAAAATAATCCGGCGTCTGAACAATATGCTGATATGGCGGATCGCATTGATGAGGCCTTAAGCTTTATGAAGGCTTGTGGCGTGGATGCGGATGCCCGTGAATTAAGTGGCACTGATTTTTATACCTCCCATGAGGCCTTGCTGTTGTGGTATGAGGAAGCCTTAACCCGCATAGATAGCACCACGGGACGCTGGTATGACACTTCGGGTCATATGTTATGGGTGGGTGATCGCACACGTATTCTGGACGAGGCACATATTGAATTTTTATCCGGCATTGGAAACCCTCTGGGTGTGAAGGTCGGGCCGACTACGGATATGGATGACTTGATTCGCATTCTGGACAAGCTCAACCCGCAAAATGAAGCCGGTCGGATCACATTAATCTGTCGCATGGGTGCGGACCTGCTGGAAGAAAAACTTCCACCAATCATCCGCCGTATTAAGGCAGAAGGCTGTCAGGTTGTCTGGTCATCTGATCCTATGCATGGCAATACAATCAAATCTTCTACCGGTTTTAAAACCCGTCCTTTTGATCAGGTTTTGGCAGAAATACGCCGTTTCTTTAGGGTGCATCGTACCGAAGGTACATATGCTGGTGGTATTCATTTTGAAATGACCGGACAGAATGTGACCGAATGTACGGGCGGTGCTGAAGCCATCACCGATGAGAAGCTGGCCGACCGTTACCGGACGTTTTGTGACCCACGGCTTAATGCCAGCCAGTCGCTAGAGCTTGCCTTTTTGATTGCAGAAAGTCTAAAAGAAGAACGTCAGGCTCTCGCACAGCAAGCACAAGCTGAAACCGCTCAAGTGTGATTTTGTTAGCCTGATCTTTTTAACTAAGAAGATTTGGGATTATGGATCAGTTGAAGATTGCTCTTGTGAGCCTGAACCCGACCGTGGGTGATCTGTCCGGCAATTATGATAAAATCATCGCTGCCCGTGACGCTGCGCATGGTGATGGTGCCGATCTGGTTGTTTACAGCGAACTTTGTCTGATCGGTTATCCACCCGAAGATATTGTCCTGAAAGGTGCTTTTCAGAAAGCCGCCATGGACAGAGTTGCCGAACTTGCCGCTGTAACCGCGGACGGTGGCCCTGCTATGCTGATCGGCTCCTGCTGGCGGGAAGGC
>DAOWHQ010000139.1:0-12056 GCA_030641355.1 Alphaproteobacteria bacterium | reverse complement strand
AGATGGGGCCGGAGGCTTTGAAATATTAAGGCCACGACGGGCTCTGTCAAAGTAAACTGAAACTGGTCAAAGCAGTATCGAATTACTAATATCTTATGCCACGAATGTACACCATTCAGTCATAGTTTCTGATCGAAATTCCTTAAATGTCTGTCTGTTTACGAGGTGCCGTTCTCCGTTAAAGTGATTGTATATCTGGCTGTGAATTGAAGTGAATTTTTGTAAGGTTTCTTCTTTTCGAAAGCCTTGCATGGCATATTCTCGTCGTCGGAAAGGCAGGTGGCTATTCTCAGCCCGATTGTTTAATCGACCCCCTGCTTCTTGCTTGTTTTGGCAACCCAGTTCTTTCATGGCCGCTTTATAAGACCTGAGCTTATCTGTGACTATAGCCGTCGGGCGTCCATAGCGCTTAATGAGAGATTTCAATACTTTCAGCGCGGCTTTCTTGTCACGTCGTTTTGTTACAACGGCGTCAAGGACTTCACCTTCATGATCGACAGCACGCCAAAGATAGTGGGTTTTTCCTCCGATTTTGACGAAGACTTCATCAATGTGCCACCGCCAATTTGAATATTGCTTTGGATAAGATGTGCGCTTCTTTCTGATCTTGGCTGCAATCGCGGGGCCAAAACGGTTCCACCAGAGGCGAACTGTCTCATGACAAATATCTATACCTCGCTCAAAAAGCATATCTTCTACTTGCCGAAGCGATAGTGGATATCTGACATAAAGTAGCAAAGCCAATTGGATGATTGCTGGATTATGTTTGTAATATTTAAATGAAATGTCCATGAAGATAAAATATCTGATTAGAAAAACGATGCAACAAGTTCCTTTGACAATACCGGGATGCATTGTGGGCGGCGAGCCGGCGTCTTGGAAAAAGCGGCCAAGGCGATGGAATTGGCTGTTGATTTACTTGAAGAAAACTAGCATCATCGCACAATATCAAGGGTAAAATTATGGAAGAAATGCAGGATATTTTCGCGCGACAAAGGGCTGAAAGCAGAAATACCATAGTGCCGGATTATCTGGCGCGTATTCAGGCATTGGATGCGCTTCTTATGATCACGCAAAGGTACGAGAAAGAAATTAGCTCAGCCATTAGTGAAGACTTTGGCTATCGTTCCACCGAAGAAACACTTCTTGGTGATATTATGATGGCCCTTGCCGGCATTAAGGGGACCAAAAAGCATCTTAAGAAATGGATGAAGCCCACAAAGGTGGCAACTGACCTGCAATATCTTCCCGGCTCGTCCCATATTGAATATCAGCCTCTGGGTGTGGTTGGGATCATAGCACCTTGGAACTACCCTTATCAGCTGGCAATTGTGCCCGCGGCTCAGGCGATTGCCGCCGGGAACCGGGTCATGATAAAGCCCAGTGAAGTGACCCCAAAAACTGCGGAATTGATGCGGAAAATAATCGCTGATCATATTGATCCTGACCTGTTAACCGTTATTACAGGCGACGCCACTGTTGGCAAGGAATTTTCCGAATTGCCTTTTGACCATCTGTTTTTTACAGGCTCTACTCAGATCGGGCGGTTTATTGCCCAGGCGGCGGCGAAAAATTTAACCCCCGTTACGTTGGAGCTGGGAGGTAAATCGCCGGCCCTGTTTAACAAGGGGGCCAATATGGGGCAATTTGTCCCGAGGCTGGCTTTCGGTAAATTTCTCAATGCGGGCCAGACCTGTATCGCACCGGATTATGCAATGCTTCACAAAGATGATGTGGAGCCGTTTACACAAAACCTGAAAAAAACGGTGGCGGGCTTTTATCCCCAAGGCCTGAATAGCAAAGATTACAGTAGCATTGTCAGCGATCGTCATTTTGTGCGGCTCAAAGGTCTGGTGCAGGATGCGGCGGACAAAGGAGCTGAAATTCTGGAATTGGTGGACGGGACGCAGACGGAGGATAATTCCCGGAAATTTCCCCCGACGCTGATTCTGAGGGCCACAGAAGATATGACGCTCATGCAGGAGGAAATTTTTGGACCCATTCTGCCGGTAATTACCTATGATACATTGGATGGGGCCATAAACTATATCAATGACCATGATCGTCCCTTGGCGCTGTATGGCTTTGGGTTTCAAGGTGAAGAAAGAAGAGAGCTGATGACCCGAACCACATCAGGCGGTGTTACTCTGGATGACTGTGTCTGGCATATTGCTCAGGAGAATCTGCCCTTTGGCGGTGTGGGGGCCAGCGGAATGGGGGGATATCATGGGGAGCATGGGTTCAGGTTATTTTCCCATGCCAAAGCCGTCTTCATTCAGTCCCGATGGAGCACCTTATTTATGATCTTCCCGCCCTTTGGCGTAAAATTCAACTGGATCGTCAAATTTGTAAGAAAAATCATCTGAGGGTAACCCGTGATCATACTGCTGTCACTCATCTGCGAATAGCCCTTTTTTTCTTGGGGCTGATTTTATTCATTGTAGCGTTTTCGGTGAGAACGATGGCCCAAAACCACTCCTATGTGGGTGCTACGGCTTGCCGGGATTGTCATCAGAAACAGCGGCAGGATTGGGTGGGGTCCAATCATGATAAAGCCATGCAAGTAGCCACTGAGGCCAGCGTACTGGGCCAGCCGGTCAACCGGCAACGGTGGCCAAAAGTGGTTCGACATTTATGGTCAGAAAAATATTCTGAAGACGAAACGACGCTGGCTTTTATTCTGATCATTGGTAAAGTATATTTATCAACATTAATTATGTGAGGAAATTCAATGACCGTCCTTGACCTGACTGCGGCAGAAGCCGTGAAATTAATGCAGCAGGGGGATATGAAAGTCTCCGGTTATGTGGATATGCTCATCACGCATATTAAGGCCAAAAGCAACCTGAACGCATTTATCACATTCGATGAGGCACTGTTACGGGAACAGGCGGCGGCCCTTGACCTTCACCGGGAAAAAGGCGGTGAATGCGGCCTTCTTTTTGGACTTCCCATTGCGGTGAAGGATAATATCGAAACATCAGACTATGTCACAACGGGCGGCACCGGAGCCCTTAAACATCACCAGCCAAAGCAAAATGCACCTTTTTTACAAAAACTTCTGGATCAGGGGGCGTTGGTGATGGGCAAAACAAATCTTCATGAGCTGGCCTTTGGCATCACGTCCAATAACGGCGTTTATGGGCCCGTGAAAAACCCCCACAATCCGGAAATGATCGCGGGTGGCAGCAGCGGCGGCAGTGCAGCCACTGTAGCGGCACATATGTCACCATTTGCCATTGGAACCGACACTGGCGGTTCTACCCGCATACCACCTGCCCTATGCGGTATCGTGGGCTTTCGACCAACTATGGGCCGTTATGGTTCAGAAGGCGCCATACCCATTTCTCACACCAGAGATACCTTCGGCACAATGGCCCATACAGTGGCCGATATTCAGCTTATTGACCAAGCGGTAATGAACACTGACAAAACTGAACCCCTCACTGATCTGACAGGTATCCGCCTTGGCGTGGCAAGAGAATATTTTTATGATAATTTGGATGGTGAAGTGGCAAAGGCATCCGATAATGCCCTTAAGCTACTGAAAGACCTTGGCGCGGAAATTGTCGAGGTTGATATAGTCGGGCTAGCAGAATTAAATGACGCGGTGAGCCTGCCCATTTGCCTTTATGAAGCCATAGAGGATATGACGGATTATTTAAAAACTACCGACCTTGATTTTGACCAGTTGATTGATGGCATGGGAAGTCCCGATGTTAAGGGCCTTTATCAGGCAATCCGGGCCGAGCCACCGGTAACAGCAGACGGCTATAAGACGCTGATAGAGAAGGCCCGACCAGAACTTCAACAGGCTTACCGGAATTATTTTCAAACACACCGGCTTGACGCCATGGTGCTTCCGACCACCATATTGCCCGCCAGCCCCATCGGGCAGGATGAAACGGTGAATATAAATGGCGAGGATATTCCGACCTTCAATGCCTATATCCATAATACGGACCCGTCCAGCAATGCAGGTATTCCCGGCATATCTGTCCCCATGGGCATGACGGAGAGCGGCCTTCCTATGGGGCTGGAATTTGACGGGCCGGAGCATAGCGATATCAGGCTGTTACAGATTGCTGCCGTATATCAAAAAGCCATTGGACGCCTGCCCGCATCATTATAAAAAACCGCATTGATAATTCGTTATACCCGCGAAGGCAGGTATCCAGTTCTAAACAGGACTAGACACCCGCCTTCGCGGGAGTGACATTGCATTAATTATGAGATGCCCCTAGATTTGTAGATACCTTGCAGGTTATAAAATAGAAGCAAGGAGCTTATATATTATGTCTACTGGAATATTGCGTCTCTTACGCTGGAGTTGGCAGGGTTATCAAGTTGCTATGCCCTTGTACGACTTCTAATAACTCATTGTATGATTGCTCGATTGTTTTGCCAGAAGTATCAAGCACCGCATGCGCTTTTTCATAGTAAGGCGTGCGTTCTACCAGAATTCTGTTTAAGTCCTCCATGGCATCTTCGTTGTTAGCCATTGGCCGCAAATCACCCTGTGCTGTCACACGCTCCATATGTTCTTGTGGTGTTGTCCGAACCCAGATCACCAGACAGGTGGATAGCAGGATGTTAAGTTTTTTGACCTCGGCTACGATGCTACCACCGGTTTCTATACAACAGGATTCATGTTCATTCAGCGTGGTCAACAGCGCCTTTTCTTCCAGCCGCCTATATCCGGCCTGACCGGATAATTCCAGAATTTCAGAGACATTCATGCCACCAATAGTTTCGATTTCATTGGCCAGTCGTATGAAGGGTAGGTTTTGTCGCTTCTGTAGTAACAGGCCAAGTGTTGTCTTGCCTGCCCCGCGCAACCCGATCAGGGCGATACGGGTTTGCCCTTCATCCAGCAAAGAGAATTTCTGATATAATATCTGTAAGGCTTCCTGTTGTTCTTCACGTGACAGGCGACCAATGAATTCATTGATCAGGGATAGCTCAGGTGTTTGTTTTACAGTTGAGGGGAGAAGGTCGCTCAGGTTGGTCCGCAGGGCCCGGGCAACCTGACGCAGTAAGTTAATTGAAATATTGCCCTTTCCCTGCTCAAAATCGGCAAGATAACGTTCTGAAACGGAAGAATCCTTGGCGAGCATTTTTCGGGTCATGCCGCGTCCGGCCCGCAGGCCACGAACGCGGTCCCCTACCTGTTTAAGGAAAGCACCATTGGCCTCTGCTGTGTTATCCCCATCATTCTTCATAAATTACTCTTTCAAAAATACTTAATGGCCTAATGCCGTAAGCTGTAGCATAATAATATAGCTATCATTCGTTATCTTTTTTTACAGCCTTTCTTCTTTGTAAGGGCCAAAAGCTGAAAAAACCAGTGAATAGAATAATAAAGGGAAAGGTCACCGATAATTGTGCGGAGGCTATCCATAATTCCAACTGGTAACTAGGAGCTCCGGAGGCAAGTTCCATGCCTGCTAGAATGGGGGCCATTGTCAGATAAAGAATATGCATTACCAGACCCAGCACACAGATAACCAGCGTCAGTAATAGCCCCCTATGGGGTTGGCACAGTTTGCTCAAGAGCGAGCCCTGCATCATATTCTGGACGATAAATACACCAAAGATCAAGGCAACAGGAACCCTCACCATAAATTGCACCGGATCCATTTTCAGTATCTCAATGCAGAAAGAATACAGACCGTAACTGAGAATCAGGATGAGAATAGAGGCCATCAGACCCTGCAAAGGCTGTTTCCCAAAGGCAGGTGTTTTTTTTGCGAGGGCGGTGAACGGCCAGCCTTCCCACGTGATCACTAATAGCAACATGAAGGCTGCCGCGGTGAGGGAAAATGCTAATGCCGGCCATGCCATAAAAATACCCTTGGGGTCGAGAGCTTCCAGATAAAATGGTGCTTGCTGCATGGCGCTAAAATCAAAGAAAAGCCGGAAAGTTACGTAAGTAATAAAATAGCTGAATACCAGTGTCAGTAACCCGGTGATAAGCTTATTTGAAGTGATAAGCGTAATGGGCCAGCTATGCCATATCTTGCCCACCCAGATTAGCATCACCACAGAATGAATCACGAACATGACCACAAAAGGGGTTGGTGGCGTCACGCCGCCGCCGATCGTGTTAAGAACGATGGGCGCAACAATCAGGCCGGCAATTATGATAAATATTGAGAATACCACACCTTTTAAAGGTTGTGGTAGGGAGCCTGCGAAAATAGGGAATTCACTTTTCCATACTGCGGCAAGGAGTATCTGTGTCGGAATCATAGAGATTGCCAGAAACGTAACCCAAGTATGAAATGTGTGATATTCAAAAGAGGCAATGAAGCCAAAAGAGGCTAAGACAATTAGAATAGTACTGATTAGTCCGAGCTTAAAATATTTAGGCATAATTATGCATCCTTTTGAGTTTTAATTATTTTATAGTTTCTACTTTCGCTAGTTCGCGCAGGGCAAAATGTTGTACTTTACCCGATGGCGTGCGCGGCAGAGAATCGATAAATTTTACCGACCGCGGGTACTTATATGGCGCACTCTGCTGTTTGGCAAAATCCTGAATGTCTTTCACTAGTGCATCACCGGCCTTAAAGCCGTCCTTCGTGACGATATAGGCACGGACAATATGTCCCCGACTGGGGTCTGGCACACCAATGACCGCACATTCGGCAACGGCGGGATGCTGACTGATGGTCTGTTCCACATCGGGACCAGCAATATTATAGCCCGATGAAATAATCATGCCGTCACTGCGGGCCTGATACCAGAAGAAGCCTTCTTCATCAATTTTTGCCGTGTCTCCGGTAACATTCCAGCCATCAACGACATATGTGGTTTGCCGTGCATCATCCAGATAACGACATCCCGTAGGGCCACGGACTGCGAGATAGCCCACTTCCCCAACAGGAAGGATTGCTCCGTTTTCATCCATGATGCAGGCTTCATAACCGGGAACCGCCTTGCCCAACGTGCCGATAGGATCATCCGGTTGTTGTACAGAGATGAAAATATGGAGCAATTCGGTGGAACCAATTCCGTCAATAAGACGAATACCCGCCTTGTCAAGCCAAGCCTGGGTGACATAACCGGGTAATGCTTCTCCCGCTGAAACACCATGACGCAGGGAGCTAAGTCTGCTGGCATCATAATTTTCAAGCAGGGCTTTATAGGCGGTGGGTGCAGTATAAAGTATGCTTACCTTGAATTTGTCAATGGCATCAATCAGGGGCGCAATACGCACATCTTCCAGCAATACAGTGGCCGCCCTGACAAAAAGCGGGAACAGGAGCAAGCCACCTAATCCATATACAAACCCCAAAGGCGGCGTGCCTGAGAATACATCCTTAGAGGTGGGGCGAACCACTTGTTTGGAGAATGTTTCACATACTGCGATAACAGCATGGTGAGAATGTACGGCGGCCTTTGGTTTACCGGTAGTCCCCGATGTAAAGGCGATCATCGCAATATCTGAATTGTTGCTTGAATAATTATCAAAGTCCGTTGGTTTTGTTCTCATCTGAGCTTCAAGACCGTCTGGATCATTAAAATACAGCACTTGCGTGAGGTGATCCAGCTCGCTTGCAGCAGCGTTCATATCCTCTTTCAGGCGATGGTCGCACAGGGCTATGCTTGCCCCACTCTGCTCGGCAATCTTTATGATTTCTTTTGCCCGTAACATGGCTATGGAGGTGACGACGATACCGCCTGCCTTGATAACGGCCAACCAACAGGCGGCCAGCATGGGGGTGTTGGCACTGCGCAACAAGACACGATTGCCGCTTACCAGACCAAGGTCATCTTTTAACACATGGGCAATTTGATTGGCTTTGTTCAGAAGTTCCCGATAAGTCCACTCACTATCAGGGGAATAGATAGCAATATTGTCACCATATCCCTCTTCAATGGCTTTATCCAACAATTCTACGGCGCAGTTAAAGGGGGGCTGTTTCGTCACCATGTCTTCATTGATAAACTTCGGCCATTGATCTGCTGGGGGCATATGGTCTTGCGCAAAATTATCGGCAAGTCTTTGATTTGATTTCACTATGGAGTCTCCATAAATATGATGTATACGTGAATATCCCTAGATCCCTGCATCAGGATAATATTTTTTATAAGTGAACTATAATACATATTATTGATTTTGTAAATAGGAAGTATATTGCAACTAAATCTGAGATATAAGGGGTTTTAGCCAAAAAATTTTCCTGAATTCAAGTGAATCAGCCTGTAATACCCAAATATGCGCGCAACATTAGGGAATATATTTCTAAAATTACCTAATATTGACAAATATAATTTCTTTAAAATGTAATATAATTCATTTTATTGTTGACGGATATGAAGTAAATATGTAGCTTATCTAGCATTGATGCAAAATACATATTATGTTTACCAAGGCTTATTCCATATTTGGATGTCTTAAAATGCCTTCAGCAGGGGAGTTCTGCTGACAACATAAGTTGCACTTTCAGGGCTAATTCAAACTTGAATATTTAATACCGCCCTTAAACAAATAATAAAAAGTCTACATAACACAACCGTCGATTATTGTCTTAATATAGGTAGAGGACTTAATACCATGAATATTGTAACATCTATTAAATACGCCGCTTTGGGAAGCATACTTCTTACTATCGCCAGCCCAGTTGGCGTAGCATATGCCGCAGATAAAGAAGGATTTGCCCTCGAAGAGGTGGTCGTTACCGCCCGTAAGCGCGAGGAAAGCCTTCAGAAAACACCTATTTCACTGGCGGCCTTCACAGCCAATGATTTGAAAATCAGGCAGATCGGCACCACGGATCAGCTAACACAGGTTACACCAAACCTGCAGTTTTCATCACAGGCACCTTCCTCCGGAAGTAATGCCTCTTCCCAGATATTCATCCGCGGTATTGGACAGACGGAATTTTTGCCAAGTACTGATCCGGGAGTTGGTCTTTATATAGACGGCGTTTATATGGCGCGCTCTGTTGGCGGAACACTTGATTTTGCTGATATTCAACGAATTGAAGTATTGCGCGGGCCGCAGGGAACCCTGTTTGGCCGTAATACAATTGGTGGTGCGATCAGTATTCATACCACTATGCCTGCTGAGGAATTTGGCGGGGACGTCACGGTAACAGGCGGCAGTGACAATCGCATTGAAGCCTTGCTTAATTTAGATCTGCCGATTAGCGAAAAGCTGCTCACCCGCTTTAGCATCGGCAAGCGCAATCGTGATGGTTATGTGATCCGAACTTTGGACGGCAAAGACCTGGGCGATGATGATACATTTGGTCTTAATGCAACGGCAGTGTTGAAAGCTAGCGAAGATCTGGAATTCATCCTTAGGTTTGACTATAACAAAGAAGATGAAAACGGTGCGCCGCAGGTATTTAATTCCATAACAACGTCCGGCTTGTTTGCCCGTGTTGGTAGTGCGGCAGCTGGATGTTCTGCTCCGGGAACGGAAATTGATGAACTGAATTGCGCCAATAATTTCCAGAATGTCGGGCCTTATGCCACCAATGGTACGTTTCCGGTGATCTCCACGCTGGAAGGTTGGGGTACTAGCCTGACCGCCACTTATGATGCGGGAAGTGTTACCTTTAAATCGATCACGGCTTATCGTGATATGGAATGGCTGGCCTCACGCGATGCGGATAATACGCCGGTTGTCGTGCTGCATACCATCAATGATGATACCCAGAAACAATTCAGTCAGGAATTCCAACTTTCTGGTGCAGCCTTTGATGATAAGCTTCAGTGGATGGTCGGTGCCTATTATTTTGAAGAAAGTGCGACAGATGATTACTGGGTGGAAATTCCTTTCGGAGAATTCAATACCGGTGGTGAAGTCGAAAATGATACCAAGGCAGTCTTTGCTCAGGCAACCTACGATGTTACCGATAAACTGAGTATTACTGCGGGTCTGCGCTATACGGATGAGAATAAGGCATTCTTGCCAATTCAGTCTGCGCTGACAACCTATTTATTCCCAATAGCAGCATCGGAAAGAAATGGTGATGGTCTATATGTTCATCCTGTAACCGGTGATTTATTTCCGACCGTTGCTGGCGGAAATGTTGCGGTTGTTACGGCCGGTACGGTCTTCTTCGCAGAGGAATGGGTAAAAAGCAATGTTTCTGATGCGACACCGATGGCGAATATAGCCTATCAGGCGAATGAAGATCTGATGGTTTATTTCAATTACGCAGAAGGCTTCAAGAGTGGTGGCTTTAATGCAAGGAATGTGAAGCCAGGTGCTACACCGCGGTTATTCGCCCCTGAATTTGCCACAACCTATGAAGTTGGGTTTAAAGCCACATTGGCTGAGGGCACATTGCGCCTGAATGGTGCGGCTTTCAGAACCGACTATAAGGATCTGCAATTCGTCATTCGTGAGGATTTTGCGCCGATTGTGTTCAATGCGGGTAAGGCTATCATTCAAGGATTTGAACTTGAGTGGACCTTTGTGCCGACCCCTAATATGCATATCGTCGGTGGTGTTGGATATACAGATGGAAGTTATGAAGAGCTGAGTGATGAGTTGATTACCAATGGTGGTGTGGCTATTGAAAATGCAATGCCCCATGCGCCGGACTGGTCAGCAAGCTTTGGTGCGGCTTATGAGTTCAATATGGGCGAAAATGGTACATTGACCCCACGTATTGACTGGTCATATCATAGCAAGGTTCATTTTAACGCCAATAACACCGAAGCAATTTCCCAGGATGGCTACAACATCTTCAATGCGGCTGTTCAATGGACATCACCTGATGATGAATGGACAGTTACCGCAGCGGTAACAAACCTTGGTGATAAATTATATCGCCTGTCCGGCAACTCTTCACTTGAAGCCAGTGCGTCTTACGCGGAATCAACTTATGCCCGCCCACGTGAATGGTCTCTGACGGTAAATTATAACTTTTAATTGAATTGGTTATCCCACTCAAGGTCGGCGAGATTATCTCGTCGGCCTTTTTTATGAGATAAGGGAGTTTTATAAGATCAGGGGGTTTTATGAAATCAGAGGCAGGATGAAATTCTTCATGGCGTTCAGGCTCAACGTCTCTTGTTCTTTATAGGGGGAATGTCCGCAGTCGGCCAGCATCTGAACTACAACGGAACCACCGCTTTGTTTCGCAATCGACTGAACCTGCGCGACTGTGCCATATTGATCATCCGCGCCTTGCAAAACCAGTTGCGGTATTTTGATGCGGGGTAAATATTCTTCAATATTCCACTTCAGAAAATCGGGATGCAGCCAGATATCATTCCACCCCCAGAAGGCGCAGTCGGTATTTTCATGATGATATTTTTCAAGACTAGCGCGGAGGTTTCCCTCCAGAAAAACCTTTTTTGCCTCGGCTATGGAGCTAACAGATACATCTTCACAGAAGACGTGCGGCGCCATTGTAATTAGCCCAAGCAGTCCTGTCCTGTCCTCGGCCCCCGCATGGATAAGGGCGATTGACCCACCATCAGAATGTCCGATTAAAATATGATCCTCTATCCCTGTGGCGGTGAGGAGTTCAGGCAGGACATCAAGTGCCTCATCATGCATATAGCGTACTGGTCGTGACAGCGGGCAGGAGTCAGAACGGCCATAGCCTTGCCTGCTATAAACCAGAGCGGAGCAGCCTGTCATCTGAGACAGTTTTTCAGGAAAGTCGCGCCACATATCAACGCAACCAAGACCTTCGTGCAAGAATATCAGGGTAGGTCTATTGTCGTTGCCCTGATATCTTTTTATTTCCAGCTTGTCACCGCTAATTGTGACGTTATTAGTCGATTTTGACATATTCAAAGTCGCTAAGCTGTTTATTGATGCCTACCCGCGGTGCGGCAATCCATCCGGCATATTTTCCTTTTTCAACACAGGGTTTCATTAGGGACTGGATATAAAGCGTGTCAGCTTCATCACAGAGCCATTCACTCTGCTGGGCGTTCCACTGTTCTTCAGTTATGACCTTGCCATCTGGAGTAATGTAATCTTCGGAAAATTCACCAATTTTACGGCAGAAACCTTTATGTGGAAGGTAGATTTCAAAATCGACACCTGCCTTTTTGATCAATGTATTCCATCGGTT
>DAOWHQ010000213.1:0-3941 GCA_030641355.1 Alphaproteobacteria bacterium | reverse complement strand
GCGTCATCCGCAGCAGAGCGTGCTTCATCTTCGGCGTCATCCGCAGCAGAGCGTGCTTCGTCTTCGGCGTCATCCGCAGCAGAGCGTGCTTCGTCTTCGGCGTCATCCGCAGCAGAGCGTGCTTCATCTTCAGCGTCGTCTTCAGCAGAGCGTGCTTCATCTTCAGAGTCGTCTTCAGCGGCTTCACGGGCATCATGTTCGGCGTCTGTTTCTGTGCCGCCTCTATGAGTTTCACCTTCGTCTTCTTCATTATCATCGTCCGCAGCTTCACGAGCATCATGCTCAGCGTCCGTTTCTGTGCCGTTCCTGTGAGTTTCGTCTTCCGCTTCATCTTCGGATACTGTTTCAGGATCGTAAGCGCTCATTACAAAATCTTCACTCTGATATGTATCGCTATTAGCAAAGACAGCCGCACCAGGATAGGTAAGCGCAATTGCAGTGCTGAGTAATAATGTTTTAAAATTTATTTTTTTCATCGTTATACCTTTCAATTGTCGTCATTTCCCAATGTCTTTTGCCGTTATCGCGTCATTGGGCGGTTAGTTGTTTTGAATACCAGTCGCCGATAACAAAGTTTCGGGAAAGGCAAATGCAGATTTAACATATGTGGGAAATTTTCCCACGTCAACTAAAACCAAGGCGATCCGCCGCTTATTAACCATAATTACAGGAGACATTATGGATTAAGGCGCAGAAATCTTCAGAAAAAGAAGGTGAAATATTCTATTTTTTTTGCTTATGGTTAACGCGAAAGAGGAGAATTCAGGAATGAAATAGGCTTAAAGCCTCCGAATCACCTAGATCCGATCCAGCACAATCAAGCTATAATCATGGCTGTCTTTTTCGCCAGCCGTGAATTTTTCCGATGAGGCTTCCAGCCAGTCGTCGCCATTAAGAGCGGGAAAAACTGTGTCCCCTTCCACATCGCCGTGAACCCGCGTCAGATACAAGCGGTCGGCATCGGGCAGGCAAAGCTCATAAATCTGAGCACCACCGATGACCATTACCTCACCTACTTTTTTGACCTTGGCCATATTCATGCCCACGTCCAGTGCCATTTCAAGGCTTAGCGCGGTGATCACCCCCTCGGCAGAAAAATTCTTGTCACGGGTAATGACAATATTAACCCGCCCCGGCAGCGGCTTGCCGATGGACTGAAAGGTTTTGCGGCCCATGATGATCGGCTTGCCCATGGTCATTTTCTTAAAATATTTAAGATCAGAGGATATTTTCCACGGCAGGTCGTTATCTTTGCCGATAACACCATTTTCCGCCATAGCAACAATCAGGCTTAGCTTGACCATCACACCGCCACCTTGCCGGCAATATGAGGATGAGATTCGTAATCCACCAATTCAAAATCCTCAAAGGTGAAATCAAAAATGTCTTTGATGTCTGGGTTGATCTTCATAGTCGGCAATGGAAGGGGTGCGCGGCTTAATTGTAAATCCACCTGTTACATATGATTACTATAGAGATGGGCATCACCAAAGGTATGAATAAACTCTCCGGCTTCAAGTCCGCAGACCTGCGCCAGCATCTGGGTGAGCAGGGCATAGGAGGCAATATTAAACGGTACCCCAAGGAAAATATCCGCACTGCGCTGATATAGCTGACAACTGAGCTTACCATTGGCCACATAAAACTGAAACAGGCAGTGGCACGGCGGCAGGGCCATATGATCCACATCGGCCACATTCCACGCGCTGACTATCAGGCGGCGGCTGTCGGGGTTATTCTTTATCATATCCACTAAGCCTGAAATCTGATCCACCGTTTCGCCATTTGGCGTTGGCCATGACCGCCATTGATGACCGTAAACCGGGCCAAGGTCGCCCGCCGCGTCGGCCCAGGCATCCCAGATTTTAACGCCGTTCTCCTGAAGATAAGCAATATTGGTATCACCGGCGAGAAACCACAGCAATTCATGGATGATCGACTTCAGGTGCAGCTTCTTGGTGGTGACCATGGGGAAGCCGTCGCTAAGGTCAAAGCGCATCTGATAGCCAAAAACACTGACCGTTCCCGTGCCTGTGCGGTCACCCTTTATGGTGCCAGTTTCCTTAACATACCGCATTAAATCCAGATATTGTTTCATAAAGTCCCGTCACAATTATTTTGATGTTTGTCTCACTTTATATAATTTTTTTATATGCGCTATTCAATTTTTAATCTAACTGCCTTATATATAGGGTGTTGGGTAACCAACTACGGCAATAAACTGATGTATGGAATAGACGTTGCGGACCCGGGGGCGGTACCCGGCGCCTCCACCAATCACCTTTAAGAATTGGTGTAAGGGGGCGAAATAGGATCGACGTGCGTAATAAAGATATAACTTTTGCTCAGCATGATTCCGCTGTAAAGGGTCAAATTTTGTAAATGCAAACGATAATAATGAAGCATTTGCTGTAGCAGCCTAACAGCTAGTTACGCGGGGTTCGAAGGGCACCTAGCAACAGAAGCCCTTCACTTCTCAACTTATCCAGAAAATTGCTTTTTGTCCTAGATCAAGAATTATCGGTCTGATATAGGATAAGGTCATTCAGTAAAATTTTGGAAATCAGCGATAAGATCATGTACGGCAAACAAAAATCAAATTTTATGTCCACAATAGTGACCCGCTTTGGTCATCGGCTTGGCCATTTTATTTTATGCGTTTTGCTGCTAAATTTCTTGTCCACAGCGGCATTGTCTGCAAGCACAATAGGTCAGAATGATGATCTTCAGTCAGACATACAAAGCTATGTGATATGTACGCCGCAAGGGCTGAAACAAATTTCTCTGGATAAAAATGGCAACCCTGTGGGAGACGATACAGATCGTCTTGAACATTGCGTCTATTGCCTTCCCTTCCAAAAGGTAGCGCTTTCCTCATCAGATATTGATGACCCCCTTCCCCTTGCTAACCTTATCGCCTGCAAAAGTCATTTTTGGCAGTCTGTATCCATTGGCGCAGATACGCCCCTTGATGCCGCCTGCCCACCCCGTGCGCCCCCCTATATATAATTGTCTGCATAATTAATATGATTCAATACGGCCCAACCGGGTTCGTATGGTTTTTTATATCTTTATACTATTTAGGGAAGAGAAATGTCCAAACGGAATTTACTCAAGACGCACCTCTTATTAGGGGTCAGCACTTCTATTATTGGCATGAGCCAGATTACTCATGCTCAAACTGTAATTATCAAACCACTGAACAATTTGGATGAAATTGTTGTCACAGGAACGCTGATGCAAAAGCCTGCATTATCCACAAGCGTGCCAAAAGATACCGACGGACAACCATCCGCCGATGCGGGGGATTATCTTCGCAATATACCCGGCGTCACCAGTGGTCGCATGAGCGGTCATGCTTTGGAGCCAGTTATTCGCGGCCAAAGCAGAAGCCAGCTTAATATTATTAATGACGGCGCTTTCCTTGAAGGAGCTGGTCCAAACCGTATGGATACACCAGCTTCTTTTGCAGATATTGATACGGCGGACGTGGTTATCGTCCATCGCGGCTATCAGTCCGTACAGCATGGTCCGGGCGGCACCGGGGGGACGATCATTGTTGAACATCACGCCCCATCCTTCAAAAAGGGCCAGAATATTAAGGGCCGCATTGATGGTGCTTATGAAACCAATGGTGATATATGGAGCATGGCGGGGAATGTCTCTGCCCGTGCTGACAAATTATATATTCGCCTTAACGGCCATTATAAGGATGCCGGCAATTATGACGATGGTCATGGCAACGAAGTTCTGACCTCCTTCAAAGCTTATGGCGGCAGTGCAGAAGTTGGTTATAGCGATGACAATACATTGGTCAATTTCGGTATAAGTCACGAAGAAAGCCGCGACACTTTATTCCCCGGCGCTGGTATGGATTCCCCAGAAGGTAACGCAACCATCATGCGCGGGAACCTACGACATACATTTGATAATAGCTCCAT
>DAOWHQ010000206.1:0-10163 GCA_030641355.1 Alphaproteobacteria bacterium | reverse complement strand
GATGCCTTTGTAAAGGCGTTGCGTAAGTGGAGCACTGATAATGGTGCACTGCTGATGTTTGATGAGGTTATCACATATCGCAGTGAAGTTGGCGGAATGCAGGAACGCTTTGACATTTCTCCGGACCTGACATCTATGGGTAAAATGATCGGTGGCGGTTTTCCTGTTGGTGCATTGGCGGGTCGTGAAAATGTCATGGAAGTCTTTGTGAATGGTCGCTTGCCTCATTCCGGAACATTTTCCGCAAACCCCGTGACAATGACGGCAGGGCGTGTAGCAATGGAATTATTAGATGCTGACGCCGTAACCCGGCTGAACAAACTTGGTGATTATGCGAGGGCGAGCATTGCAGAAGCTATTAAAGTTGCTGATGTTCCGGCTTGTGTCACGGGCACGGGATCTTTGTTCAGAATACATTTAAAAGCGTGCGCCCCAAGGAATTACCGCGAATCTCATTTAACAGCAGCAGAAAGCAAGGCGTTAACCGCAATGATTAACGCCCTTTATGATGATGGTATTATGATGATTCATACGGGGGCGGCTGCCTTGTCGACACCAATGGGCAATGGTGAGATTGATCGTCTGTCAGAAGCCGTTCTCAATTCTCTTCGTTCTGTAAAAGAATTGTTGGAGGGCTGAATTGATGACTGATGCGTATATCTGTGATGCAATTCGCACCCCTATAGGACGTTACGGTGGTGGTTTGTCTTCGGTGAGAGCGGATGATTTGGGGGCGATCCCCCTTAAATCCCTTAAAGAGCTTAACCCAAGGCTTGACTGGTCACAGGTTGACGATGTGATATTTGGTTGTGCCAACCAAGCAGGGGAAGATAATCGTAATATTGCACGAATGTCTTCCCTGTTGGCTGGTTTGCCGTCCTCCATTCCTGGCTCTACGATAAATAGATTATGTGGTTCTGGTATGGATGCCGTTGGTACCGCTGCGCGCGCTATTAAATCGGGTGATGCTGATTTGATGATCGCGGGTGGCGTGGAAAGTATGTCACGTGCGCCCTTTGTTATGCCCAAAGCTACAACAGCTTTTAGCCGAACCAATGAGGTATATGATACGACCGTTGGCTGGCGGTTTGTCAATAAAGTCATGAAGCAGTTATATGGCGTTGATTCCATGCCGGAAACGGCAGAAAATGTGGCTGAGGAATTTAATATTTCACGGGAAGATCAGGATGCCTTTGCGGCCCGATCCCAAGCCCGTGCTTTTATTGCTCAGGAAACAGGAATTTTTGATCAGGAGATTGTACCTGTCACTATACCAAGACGTAAAGGGGAGCCCATTGTCGTTGTTGCAGATGAGCATTTGCGTCCAGAATCCACGTTAGAGAAACTCGCCAAATTAAGGGCACCATTCCGTGACGGCGGGTCGGTGACGGCGGGTAATGCTTCGGGTGTTAATGACGGTGCCTGTGCCATGATAATAGCGTCTAAAGAAGCCGCAGATCGTAATGGGCTGAATGTTATGGCGCGTATTGTCACAATGGCAACGGCCGGCGTTGATCCGCGGATAATGGGTTTTGGCCCTGCACCCGCAACGCGTAAAGCCTTGGATAAAGCCGGACTAACATTGGATGATATGGATGTCATTGAGCTTAACGAAGCCTTTGCAGCACAAGCGCTTGCTGTAACGCGCGATCTTGGGCTTGCGGATGATGCGGCCCATGTAAACCCCAATGGCGGGGCAATTGCTTTAGGGCATCCTCTTGGTATGAGTGGTGCGCGAATTATCACTACGGCGACCTATCATCTTCACCGAACAGGGGGGCGTTATGCTCTTTGCACGATGTGCATCGGTGTTGGTCAGGGAATCGCAATAATTTTGGAACGTGTGTAAGCGCAAAGCTGCTTGCATATTAATAATGTAAAAATGGAGTTTGACTTATGTCCTATGAACAAATTTTAGAAAACCTCGGCTTTGATGTGTCAGATTATACCAACGGAACCCTGGATGTTTATTCACCCACTGATGGAAGCAAAATAGCTTCTGTTGCCGAAGTGGATGGCGCGGAAATGGAACGTATGATTGCCAAAGGTAAAATAGCCTTTGACGAATGGAAAAATGTTCCGGCCCCAAAGCGTGGTGAGCTGGTTCGCCTGCTGGGTGAAGAATTACGAGCGTCTAAAGAAGACCTTGGCGCATTGGTGACAATGGAATGTGGTAAGATATATCAGGAAGGCCTTGGTGAAGTTCAGGAAATGATTGATATTTGTGACTTTGCCGTTGGCCTTTCCCGACAACTTTATGGTCTGACAATTGCGTCTGAAAGACCGGGGCACACCATGCGTGAAACATGGCATCCCCTTGGAGTTGTCGGTGTTATCTCGGCATTTAATTTTCCCGTTGCCGTATGGGCGTGGAATGCTGCATTGGCACTCGTTTGCGGCAATGCGGTTATCTGGAAACCTTCTGAGAAAACACCACTTACGGCCATTGCCTGTTGTAAGATATTTGATCGTGCCCTTGCCAGATTTGGCGAAGCACCGGAAAACCTGAGCCAGATGGCAAACGGCGGTCGTGACGTTGGTGAAGTGTTGGTTGCGAGCCATGATGTCCCAGTTATCAGTGCCACAGGAAGCACGCGTATGGGCCGCCTTGTCGGGCCGAAAGTTGCTGAACGGTTTGGTCGTTCTATTCTAGAGCTTGGCGGTAATAATGCCATGGTCGTGACCCCCGCTGCTGATCTGGATATGGCAGTTCGTGCTATTCTCTTTAGCGCGGTTGGCACATGTGGTCAGCGTTGTACTTCCCTTCGTCGTCTTATTGTTCATAAAGATATAAAGGACGAGTTGCTACCAAAGGTGCAAAAAGCTTATGCATCAATTAAAATTGGTGATCCGATGAATAGTGAAAGCCTGATAGGTCCGCTTGTTGATCAGGATTCTTTCAATGCCATGGAAAATGCTTTGCAAACTGCTAAAGATCAAGGCGGTTCGGTTTTTGGCGGTGGTCGAGCGCTTGATGATACATATGCCAATGGTTATTATGTTAAGCCTGCCATTGTTGAGATGCCTGAGCAATCACAAGTAGTCAGGGATGAGACATTTGCGCCGATCCTTTATGTTCTTACCTATGAAACCTTGGACGAAGCCATCAAGATACATAATAGCGTGCCACAAGGGCTATCATCCTGTATTTTCTCAACGGATGTTCGGGAAACGGAATTATTCCTTTCTTCTGCGGGTTCAGACTGCGGCATTGCAAATGTTAATATCGGCCCGAGTGGGGCTGAAATTGGCGGTGCTTTCGGTGGTGAAAAGGAAACCGGCGGTGGTCGTGAATCCGGTTCTGATGCTTGGAAAGGCTATATGCGCCGTGCAACCAATACCGTGAATTATTCAAGGGAACTCCCCTTAGCACAAGGTGTTGAGTTTAACATAGATTAATACTGATATACGCCAGTGAAATTTGACTTAAAGCCAATCGGCTTACAGGTCATTTTTCATTGGCGTTGTTTGTTTGGAGGCTTTTCATGAGAAGGTTTTCATCTGAAATATTCCCCCGCCTGAATAAATATGGTTTTTTTGGGAAAGATAATTCCTGCATATCCCATTCTGATAGGCTAGACGTAATTTGTCCTGAGACTTCAGTTTCAATAGGACAGATTCCATTGATGGGTGTCAAAGAAACCCGAACCGCGATTGCCGCTGCTAAAGCCTCTTTTGAGCAATGGCGTCATTATACGGCTAAGCAAAGAGGGTCAGCACTAAAAAATTGGTATATGTTGATTGAAAAATATGCCGATGACCTTGCCTATATTATTCATTGTGAGCAGGGAAAAAGCATGGCAGAGGCCGCCCGAGAGGTGGTTGGCGCGCTGGCCTATGTGGAATGGTATTCGGAAGAAGCAAAACGTACATATGGGGATGTCATTCCAACAACTGATCCCGATAAAAGAATTTTCTCAATGAAGCAGCCTTTAGGGGTTGTTGCGGCTATAACGCCGTGGAATTTCCCGCTGGCGCTTGTCGTCCGTAAATGTGCGCCGGCATTGGCTGCGGGCTGTAGCATTGTACTTAAGCCGTCTGAGCAAACGCCATATTCTGCTATGGCACTGGTTGATCTCGCGGAGCATACAGGGTTGCCGGACGGGGTTTTTAATATTGTATTTGGTCAGGCGCAAGAGATTGGGAATGAGCTTTGTGCAAGTCCGGATGTTCGTGGCCTGTCATTCACGGGGTCTACGGCTATCGGGAAATCACTGATACGTCAATGTGCAGATACGGTTAAGAAGCTCTCAATGGAATTAGGGGGTAACGCGCCTTTCATAGTTCTTGGTGATGCTGATATTGAAGCCGCACTGGACGGCCTGATGGCCTCTAAATTTCGCAATGGCGGGCAAACCTGTGTATCTGCCAATCGTATCTTTATTCATACTGATATTTATGAGAAATTTGTTGACCGGCTGGTTGTTAAAGTTCAGCAGAATAGTGACCTTTGCCCGTTAATTAATCAACAGGCTGTAATGAAGATGGAAGGCTTCGTTGACGATGCCCGTGCGAAAGGGGCCCATGTAATATGTGGCGGGGTACAGCAAAAGCGAACAGGCTATTATTTTGAACCGACTATCCTAAGTGATATGACGGCGGAGATGGATTGCTTCGAACAGGAAATATTCGGACCAATAGCTTGTCTTTATAAATTTGAAAGTGAAGAAGAAGTCCTTGCCCTTGCTAACCGTGGAACAGCTGGTTTAGCGGCTTATATCTATACAGAAAATTTGAAATGCGCGTGGCGTTTTCAGTTAAATCTGAACTATGGTGTGGTTGGAATTAATGTGGGGACAACATCCTGTGAAGCGGCACCATTTGGTGGGATGGATCAGTCCGGTTTAGGACGGGAAGGGGGCAGGGAGGGCCTGGATTTTTATCTGGAAACAAAATACACCTGCCTTGCCGTTAAGTAATTTTTTCTCAGAAGCAGATAATAAAACGGTGGCGATATATTTAATATACGCCACCGTTTATGAGATTATTTAAACGTCTTCGAAAAGTCCCGCTTCGTCATATATCACGCGGTCGTTATAACCGCTGAACCATATCGCCTCTGGATTACGGCCAAGAATAGTTATCTTACCACGGTCAGGCGCATCAGCCGCACCACGCAGAAGCTTCAGGACAACTACACCATTTTCGCCACCGGGGATGCCGGGGGCCGGTTTGTTGCTCACTGCGGCGACCTCTGTTTTTCCTTTGTAATGGGTGATGGACAGGCGGGCATGGGTTTCGACACCAGATAAGCCTTTTTGTGATTCATTCAATACGCGCCATGCTTCCTCGATGGGTACATTAAAGGCTTTATGGCCAATGATGTCGCGTCCACAGAAGAAATAATGATTTTCAACTTTGTTACGTTTAAGTTCCCGCTGCATGATGCGCAGGGCGTCAGGGTCGTTATTGATATCTTTCAGGATTGGTGCCTGATTATCAACGGTGAGCCATCCTCTCTTGCCAAATTCCTCGACGGCAAGTTTGGTATTCTCAAGCCACTCAAGTCCACCTTCTGGTATTTCGATATAGTTGCCACCTTGGTCTTTTTTCAGGAATTCATCCGGATGGTTAAAATGAATCATAATCCGTAATTTGGTTTCTGGATAGGCGGCATGGAATTTATCCAGCATATCAAAGAAAGTGACATCAAAGCGATCGGGATAGAATGCTAATTCTTTGGTTCCCATACGTATGGTTTCAATCCCTGCTTCTGACAATGCCGCAAGCCATGCTGCAATATTTTTATTGGCAAGAACCAGAGGGTCACCACCAGACATAAGAATTTCCCGCAACCTCTCACGACCTGTGACTGGATGAAGGCCGCCGTTCTCAGCAACAATTCTATTATGATCCTTGATATAGGCAACAATCTCAGGAATTTGAGCCATTCCCTTTGGTGCTACTGTACCATCGGGGCGCTCTACTTCTTTCTTGGCAATTAGTTCTTCACGGTAGCAAAAACGACAATGGGCAGAACAGGTACCTACAACATAGATTAAACCAAGCTCATATTTATGGATTAGTCCTTCGACGGGGCTATAGCTCATTTGCTTGCCGGGATCAGCTGATCCATCAAGATCATAAGTCTCTTTCGGACTGGCCTTAACCAAAACCTGCATGGGGATGCTGTTTTTAGCCTGATTAAAATAATGGCGGGTAATTTTTACCGGCATCCGTGCCTCTACATCAAGGCCGGTACCTTTTAAATCTTCAAGTGCCTGAAGTTCTTCTTGGGAATAAAAGTCCTGCATATCTTCGGGAACTTTTCCGGTAGTAAACTTCTTGATGCCGGCGATAATCTGACGGTCATATTTGGCATTCTGAACAGAATCTAGAAATGATTTTTCACGCTCGGTGGGTATATTTCCATTTTTCTTAACTGAAGTTGTTTGAGTACTCATTTTGTCATTCCTTTTCTGACTTAGCCCTAATTTAGAATTTCATGTCTTTATATCATGAATGTATAGAGAGATTGTTTTCTGGATTATTCTTCTTATTGTCTCTAATCATTACAAATATTTATGTATCCTTTGTATAATATCTAAGATAATATAGGTTAACAAACGATACTTTTTCACAACTACATGAGCTTTGGTAATAGATAATGTTAGGGCAAAGGCGGCTAATTCCCAGTACGAGTATGTTGATGGCCTTTGAGGCTGCTGCCCGCAAAGGCAGTTTCACGGCAGCATCAAGAGAGTTAAATCTAACCCAAGGGGCTGTTAGCAGACAGGTAAGCGCGCTTGAGGCTCAGCTGGATATATTGCTTTTTCAGCGTGTGCGGAAATCAATTATATTAACTGAGGCGGGTAAAATTTATGCACAGGAAATCAGTGCCGCTTTAAAGGCTATCCGTAATGCATCCCTTAATGCTTTGCGGGATCAGCAGGGTGGAATTCTAAATCTTGCAATATTACCAACTTTCGGTATGCGCTGGCTAATGCCTAGGTTTCCGGATTTCTTAAACAAAAATCCTAATATCACAGTGAATTTTTCAAGCAAATTATCACCCTTTGATTTTAATAATGAGAATCTTCATGCAGCCATTCATTTTGGCTTGCCCGACTGGCCGGACACAGACAGTTGCTTTCTTATGGCAGAGGAGGCAATTCCAGTCTCTGCGCCAGCACTTATTGCCAAAAAACCCCCGCAATGTCCAAAGGATATTGTCTCTTTACCGCTACTTAATCTGGAAACGCGACCAAGCGCGTGGGTCAATTGGTTTGAACAGAATGATGTAACGCCACCCTCTGGTGAAGGTATGGTTTTTGAGCAGTTTGCTTTGGTAACACAAGCGGCTATCGCAGGGTTGGGCGCAGCCTTATTGCCTAAATTTTTAATTCAGACAGAACTAGATAGGGGGGAGCTTATCCCGCTTCTTGATATCTCTGTTAAAGGACCCGAGGGTTATTACCTTATTACGCCAACGCACCGTACATCCTACGCTCCGACCATAGCGTTACGTGATTGGCTGCTTGGGCAAACAGAGGGAAATGTCACTTAAAGCTCGAGGAAATTAGCATTTATTATTTGACAATCCGTCCAAACTGTATACTGTATACAGAATTAAGTAGGGGAAGTCGTTAATACTAATTTTTCTTTTAGGAGAAAGTGATGAGTGACCTTACAAGGCGCAATATCTTGGCCGGCGTCAGTGCCTTTGCTGCATTAGGCTCAATACCAATACAGTGCTCCCATGGATCAGAGGAAACCGGATATATGGAGGCCCAAAAAGATCACTATGACGTTATCGTTATGGGTGGTGGCTTCGCTGGTGTAACCGCGGCCCGTGAACTGGGTAATGCCGGATATCGTGTTCTGATAATTGAGGCTGCCAACAGGCTTGGTGGCCGTAGTTTTACATCCGAAGTTTCCGGTATGAAAGTTGAATTAGGCGGCGGCTATATCCATTGGCACCAACCACATATATGGACAGAGATAGAACGCTACGGTCTTGAAGTAGGTAAGTCTGAAGAGGCGCTTTCATTTAAAAGCATAAGTAGTGACCTTGACGAACTCTGTGCTGTAGCTCGTGATGTTTTCCCTCGGCCACATGATCCTTTGTTCTTAGCTGAGTATAAAAAATATATACATCTGACTATAGAAGACCGTTTGGATGAACTGAATATACCTAAAGGCAATAAAGAGCTCCTTGAAGGGTTCCTATCAAGCAAATTTCGGGGTTTTTCTGAAAAGGGAAGTTTTCTTGAATTGATGCGATGCTATGCATTGACGGGGTATAGTGGTGACCAGTTAATAGAAGTTACAAGCGCGTATAGAATTAAAGAAGGCACGACGTCCTTAATTAATTTTATGGCTCTGGATGGCGGCGCGCAAGTCATGTTGGCAACGAATGTATCAAAGGTAATCCACAGCGAACAGGCTGTGCAGGTAGTTACAGATAACGGTGTTTTTCGAGCTTCTGCTTTGGTGTGTGCCTTGCCGCAAAATAAGTGGGAGGATGTTGGCCTTTCACCACTAAACCACAGGTCAGTAAATAGAGATAAAAATGCCAAATTCTATGTTAAGATAAGGCAGGAAATTAAGAGCATTGAAGGTATTCCCTCCCCAAATAATCCCATCAGACTTTTGTCTATAGATCATGCAGATGAAAATGGCAGTATGTTAGTTGGGTATAGTTCTGTGCTTAATGGATTTGATATTTCAAATACGGACATAATACAAAAAGCCGTAAGAGAATATATTTCAGATGTCACCGTGGAAGAAACCTATACTTATGATTGGAATAATGATCCGAATATAAAGGGAACCCATAGTATTTATAGGCCAGAAAAATTTAGTCAATATTTTGAAGAAGTTAACCAAACTGATAATAGTATTTTCTACGCTGGCGCAGATATAGCCAAAGGTTGGCGTGGGTTTATTGACGGTGCGGTTGAAAGTGGACTGACTGTTGGACGTATGGTGAAAGAGCATTTACAAAATTCCCTGTTAATAATTTAGGGAATAAGGAGTTCGTTTCTGGAACAGAAAAATACATCCGAACAACCTGTGTTTATCATCCTGTCACCCATCTTTTTTGAGCTTTAGCAGCATTAAACAAATAATTCAGAGATCTTATGGAAAAAATTGAGTTTCGAAAATACGGCAAATGCCATACCCTTAACATTTGTGGAAAAAATTACCGGAAACGGTCAGGGAAATTAAGCTGATGTCCGGCTGGATGGTCTATATCCTGAAATGCTGTGATGGTAGTTATTATACGGGTATTACCAATGATCTGGGAAAACGGCTTTTGGATCATGCGGCCGGTACAGGGGCCAAATATACCCGTGGGCGCGGGCCGTTTGAGGTTGTCTACAGTGAACCACAAGCGGATAGGAGTGAAGCTTCAAAACGGGAATTTGTCCTTAAAAAACTATCCCGCTGTCAGAAAGAAATTCTCATTCAATCTTCCGGTTAAAGCTTGCACTCACTACGCCACTAAGCAGCACGAACGGTCCTATGGTTATCGTTACAGTATGTTGGTACAAAGCCTTTGTCAGACATAAGATCCATAAAATCATATGAAGCGTGTGACTGTTCAACCTTGACGGAGAACTGGTCTGCAAATTCTTTGAATAATGTGATCAGGGAGATTGAATTTTCAGCTACATGAGGAACAGCACCATTTTCCTTTAACAGATCCATGAAGTTATATTGTGATACATAGTTGGTCATTTTCTTAGCTTTCTCTCAAATTTAAATATTAATTCCGTTATCTTTTATACGGGGTAACACTTCCAACTTTTCCGCCGCAACTCATGACTTATATTTAGTCTTTCTGTGCGGCGAATTAAAGAAAGATGCGATAAAGCATATGGAGTTTGCGGTAAATATTAGCTTTTTGAGATGAAAGGATATTTAACTACGATAAAGGGTAGGGCGATGAGAATTAAAACGCCCACTCTATGTTGAAACTGATGACATTATTGCTATAAATCAGGGTCTGGAGGTTGGATGTGGAGTCCGTATATTCATATTGTACCCTGGCGGTGAACTGACCCATGAAGGGAGCTTGCAGGGCCACACGGACAGAATGACGCTTATCTTTGCGCTTTTCACCAATGACCTGCGTTATATTTGCGTAATTCTTTTGATTATAGCGATAACGGGCGATGAATTTTGCCCCTTCTATGGCTTCCACGGGTAATTTAAAG
>DAOWHQ010000032.1:0-16665 GCA_030641355.1 Alphaproteobacteria bacterium | reverse complement strand
CTCTGCCGCAGTCGCCGCCTTGAAGCATCAACCGGACTTATCAGATACATGGATTCCCCGTATCCTGACCGCAAAATATGACCCCCACTCCCTGCCCGCTAATCAGAAAGATGGGGTCACTATCGGCATGGCCATGACCGAAAAACAGGGCGGATCCGATGTGCGCAGCAATACCACAACCGCCACCGCAATCGGCGGCAATGATTATGAGCTGATCGGCCATAAATGGTTTTGCTCCGCGCCCATGTGCGATGCTTTCCTGACCCTCGCCAATACGGATTCGGGTTTAAGTTGTTTCCTTGTCCCCCGCTGGACAGAGAATGGCGAACGTAATAATATCCATCTGCTGCGCCTGAAGGATAAGGTCGGTAATAAATCCAATGCCTCGGCTGAGATCGAATATCATCATGCCTTTGCCCATATGGTCGGCAAAGACGGCAGGGGTGTCTCCACAATCATTGATATGGTTCACCATACGCGTCTTGACTGCTGCCTCGCCCCCGTCGCACTGATGCGACAGGCCCTCACGCAAGCCATTCACCACGCCCGACACCGTAGCGCCTTTCAACGAAAACTCATTGATCAGCCCATCATGAAGGCGGTTCTCGCCGATATGGCGGTAGAGGTGGAAGCCGGTGTGGTGACCTTCATGCATATCGCCAGAAAATTTGACGACAGCACCCATGATCCAGATGCCAATACCTATGCCCGCCTGACGGTGGCCCTTGCTAAATACTGGCATAACAAACGCTGTCCCAATTTTATTTATGAGGCCATGGAATGTCTGGGCGGCGCGGGATATGTGGAAGACAGCATCCTGCCCCGCTTGTACCGCGAAGCCCCGGTCAACAGCATTTGGGAAGGTGCGGGCAATGTGATCTGCCTTGATATATTACGAACCCTCTATAAAGAACCCCGCGCATTAGAGCTTTTTTTCACCGAACTCGCCCCCGCGCTTGGCAGCAACAAGCATCTTGACCGGGCTATGACAAGCCTGAAAGAAATGCTTAAAACACAAGAAAATGCCGAAGCAGAAGCCCGCCGTCTGGTGGAACAAATGGCCCTGTGCCTGCAAGGCGCGCTTCTTGTGCAATATGCCCCGCCCGTCGTCAGCGATCTTTTCTGTGCCACCCGCCTTGGCAGCAATGGCGGCCTTACCTATGGTGCCATTCCTGCCGGATTTGCGGTAAAAGACATTTTAGATCGGGCTTGGGCAGGATAGGTCTTGTCCCTAAGGCCATTTCCTGTTAAATCCTGCGGCAGAGAAAATATTAAAAACAGGTGCCAGTATGATTCCACGTTATTCCCGCGAAGTGATGACCTCCATTTGGGAGCCACAATCAAAATTCCAGATCTGGTTCGAGATCGAAGCCCATGCCTGTGATGCCTTGGCGGAACTCGGTGTGATCCCCAAGGAAAGTGCCAAAATCATATGGGAAAAGGGTAATTTTGATATTGACCGCATTGACGAGATCGAGCGCGAGGTCAAACATGACGTTATCGCCTTCTTAACGTCCCTTGCAGAATATATCGGCCCCGAAGCACGTTTTGTTCATCAGGGCATGACATCATCGGATGTATTGGATACCTGTTTCAATGTACAACTGGTTAAGGCCGCAGACATTTTAATCGATGATGTGGAAAAGCTGTTAGCCGTCCTTAAACGTAAAGCCCATGACCATAAGCTTGATATCTGCATCGGCAGAAGTCACGGCATCCATGCGGAACCTGTGACTTTTGGTCTTAAAATGGCCGAAGCCTATGCCGAAATGGATCGCAATCTGGAAAGGCTGAAAAATGCCCGCAAGGAAATAGCCACCTGTGCCATTTCCGGTGCGGTGGGAACATTCGCCAATATCGACCCACGGGTTGAAGAGTATGTGGCAAAAGAACTGGGGCTGGAAGTGGAGCCGGTCTCCACGCAGGTTATCCCTCGCGACCGTCATGCTATGTTCTTCTGCACACTCGGCGTGGTGGCAAGCTCTATTGAGCGCATTGCCACAGAAATCCGGCATCTGCAACGGACAGAAGTACTGGAAGTCGAAGAATTTTTCTCCAAGGGTCAAAAAGGCTCCTCTGCCATGCCCCATAAGCGCAACCCGATCCTGACCGAAAACCTGACCGGCCTTGCCCGTCTGGTACGTGGTATGGCCCTGCCCGCCATGGAAAATGTGGCGCTATGGCATGAGCGTGACATCTCTCATAGTTCTGTCGAGCGTATGATTGGCCCCGATGCCACCGTGACGCTTGATTTTGCCCTTGCCCGCCTGACCGGAGTGATCGACAAGCTCATGGTTTATCCTGAAAATATGCAGGCCAATATGGACAAGCTCGGCGGATTGCATAATTCACAGCGCGTCCTGCTCGCCCTGACCCAAGCAGGTGTCAGCCGTGAAGACAGCTACCGCCTTGTGCAGCGCAACGCCATGAAGGTCTGGGAAGAAGGTGCGGATTTTGCCGCCGAACTGAAAGCCGACCCGGAAGTTTCCGCCAAGCTTTCCGATGCGGAAATTGATGACAAATTCGATATCGGCTATCACACCAAACATGTGGACACGATCTTCAACCGCGTTTTCAAGGAATAGTTGTTGGTCGCAGGTAGCGAGCGTTCTATCGCATAGCGTTTTCTATGACAAAATATTTCCATTAGGGTGAAAATATAAAATTCACCCTTGGAGATAGCTATGAAAAATATTAAAAAACGCACCCTTGCCATTGCAACAATAGGCATGATGACAGCTGCCTGCACCTCAGCTTCAGCTGGAAATTATGCTGAAAACAATGCTGCGGAACCTGACCAAAAAGAAGAACAGCTAAACCACAAAGAAAAACACATAATCGTCATAAAGTCTCAAGAGATTGCAGAAGAGGCCATGGAAGCGGCTCAGGAAGCCATGGAAGAGGCCCGTGAAATCATCCTTGAAATCGAAATTGATGAAGATGCTATCAAGCATGATGTACAGAAAACAGTCCGCCTCGCCCTGATGGTAGCCGAAGAAGGCCTGAGGGAAATGGAAATTGAATTTAAAGACTTCGACAGCAAAGAATTCAAGCATGAAATGGAAGAAATGCAGCGTGGTATGGAAAAAGCTGTAAAAGACGCCCATATCACCAAAGAAGAAATGAACCGCATCATGGCTCAGGTCGAAAAGAGCCGTGAAGAAGCCCTGCAAAAAGTCCATAAAGCCCTGAAAGAAGTTCGCGAGTCCTTAAGAGAACTACGTGAAGAAAACAAACGCCGCAAGGAAGGCTAAGCAATCACCGTCCGCCATTCTCCCGCCTGAAATCGGTCCATTCGTTTTTTTGTTTATCAAGGCCACGGGCAAACAGATGACCGTGGTAGACGGCGGCGGCTATGGTCGAGGGCGTAAAACAATCTCCGATACGGGTTACGGATTTTATGCCGTTACGGTTGAACTCATTCTGCCGCGCCATGAGGCTCTCATATAATTCATCATTCGGATGTCGCGATGTTACCGGCACAAACCCTTGCCCCGCTATCGTTTCTTCCGTACCCGTATAGGTGCATTTCAGGGTGAATATTCCCTGATTTACGGCGGTGATATTGCGGTTACAGATTATCCGGATGTTGCGTTTGAGCAATCCTGCCTGAATTTTATGTTGTTCAAGGGTATTTTCCGTCCATGAGGCGACTTTGTCAGACGGGGTGACAAAAATCACTTCGACCCCCTTGTCATGGAGAAATTCCGCCAGCGCACTTGCCATGTAATAATGATCATCGTCAAAAATTACCACCGGCCCCTCTGGCACATCGCCATCCATAACCTGTTCGGGGCTGAAAAGCTCCACCCCTTTAATTTCTATGGGGGAATGGTTTTCCCGGCCCACACCATCGGTGCGCCATCGTGATCCGGTGGCAATCACCACATGGGGAAGGCCATATTCCAGTATATCATCAGCGCCTAGTTCACTATGCAGGTAAATATTTACATTGTTTTTCTGATTCAACATATAAGTACGGTGATCCGTGACCCTCCGCCATTCTGCCAGACCGGGCAATTTAGCCTCCCTATTCAGTCTGCCGCCGACCACAACGTCCTTTTCCGCCACCACTACCTCATAACCACGATTGGTTAAGGCATGGGCGCATTCAAGTCCCGCCGGACCACTGCCCACGATCAGAACTTCGGATTGGCTTGTGGCAAGCTCTATGCGCTCTGGATGCCATCCCTTGCGCCATTCCTCACCCATTGTGGGGTTTTGAGTGCATCTTATGGGTACGCTCAGCATATCGCCGCTGGTACAGATATTACAGCCGATACATTCGCGGATTTCGTCCCCCCGGCCCTGTTCAATCTTATTTGGCAGAAACGGGTCTGCAATCGATGGACGTGCCGCCCCGATCAGATCCAGAACCCCGCGCTTGATTTGTGATACCATGGTATCTGGGCTTGTGAAACGACCTACGCCAACAACAGGTTTTTTAGTAATTTTTTTAACAAAATCAATATAAGGCTCCTGATGCCCCTCTGCTCCGAAACGGGATGTCAGGCTGTCATTGCTCCAGTCCGAAATATTCACATCCCACAGGTCGGGAATATCGGCGAGCATTTCAACCACTTCGCGGCCTTCTTCAGCGCAGCGCAGCCCCTGCTCTCCGATCAGTTCATCAACTGCAAAACGAAAAGCCACTGCGGCTTTATCGCCAGCTATCTCCTTGGTGTCTTCCAGAATTTCCCGGATCAGCCGCACCCGATTTGTCAGCGAGCCACCATATTCATCGGTGCGTTGATTATAACGACTGGACAGAAAATGCATCAACAGTGTCAGATTATGCCCCGCATAGACATAAATGATGTCATATCCGGCAATAACGGCGCGTTTGGTCGCTTGCCTGTGCCACTGGCGCAGGTCCCTGATATCCTGCCTGTCCATACCCCTTGCCTGCATCGGGTCATTATAGCGGGCGGCGCGGGCCGAGGGTGCCATGGGGGGAATACGGGAAAAGCGGTTGCTGGTGGCGAAACCATTATGGACAAGCTGTATACCGGCAAGCGCATCATACATCTGCACTTTTTCCACCATCCGGGCATGAACCGGAATGTCGCTATGGTCCCATAGCCGCATGAGTGCGCCACTGGATAAATCGCTTGAGGGATGAATTTCACATTCTTCGGTGCAGACCACACCCCAGCCACCCTCGGCCTTAATAGCGCGCATTTCTGCCATAGCCCTAGGCCAGCGATGGCCCATTCCGTTGCAATGAGGTACTTGGTAAAATCTGTTCTTGGCTATTTTCGGGCCAATTTTTACCGGTTCGAATAATATTTTATAGGGCGATTTATCCACCGCTCCCTCCCGCTATCCCTTATTAACATCCCCTTATAGCAGAAGAAAATAAGGCAGTTTTAAACTATTGTCACTTTTTTTAATTTTTCTATTGGCAGGATAAAAAACTGATTGTATAAGGTGCGCGTTGGGTAGCATTGCTGACCCAGTATAAGGTGACTGATCCCTGATAGCTCAGTTGGTAGAGCAGTAGACTGTTAATCTATTTGTCGCAGGTTCGAGTCCTGCTCGGGGAGCCACCTTTCACCTAGCTAAAAATTGCAATTTAGCCTTTCCATTATATTCTCATAACCACTTATGATGCCTATTAATGGTAGTTACATTAATAGCTTTGGAAATTTATAAAAAGCACTGTTAGCCGTAATATGGTTCAATGCACGATTTGAGAGACAACCAAAGCAAGAATATCCATAAAGCGATAACGGCACCCTTATCAACTATCAGACCGCTGAATAGTTATTTCGATTAATGTCCGACTTAATAGCAGATAAAAATCCCAAGCTTATTTCTTTGATTTTAGATGAAAAATAATATAAGTTGTAAAGTACGATGTATTTTACAATTTAATTCATCCTATAATAATTATTTAAGCGACATATTTTTTTATACAATTTGCAATTAACTATTGAATTTCATCTTGGGCCTATTAACCTGTTTCCTGAAAGTTAATTACAGCGAGACATAAGATGTCAGATGATTCAAGAAAAGATAAGAAAATCAACGCAAAAGAAGGAGTCCTGGAGTTGGACCGCCACTGGCACCTTGCCACCAATGACCATGAAATAGCGCTGACCGAACTGGAATATTCTCTTTTTCGCTCCTATGAGAGTTTTTCCAGATGGATGAAGGAATGTGTTGTCGCCGCTTCTGGTTTTAATATGAGCGCAAATGACTGTGCTATTCTCAATCTTATTGCCATGCGTGACCGTCCAAAGGGCATTACGGAGATTGCCCGTTTACTAAACCGTGATGACAACACCAATATCCAATATACTATTCGCAAGCTTACAAGCGATAAACTGGTTGAAAAAACATCCACAGACAACCGGCGCAAAGGTGTTCGCTACAGGGCTACCCCCGCTGGAAATGAGGTTGTGCAACGGTTTGTTGCCCTTCGTAAAGGCTTATTAATTGAAATGACTGAGGCTATCCGGGCTATGGATGATCAATTGGCAGGTGGAAGTAAAATTCTTGACCTTATGACGGGTATGTACGAACAGGCCGCCAGAGTTGCCGCTACCCACAGGCCCACTTTCAAAGAAGAAGAATAATCAGAAGAACCGCCTGAGTTTTTAAGGGAGCCATTACGGCTCCCTTAACATCATCAATTAAAGTTATATTTTACATTAAAACCGAACCAGCGTGGCGCCCGAAACGCGATTTCGTTACAACCACATAATGTAGCAAGGTCAAACCCCTGCGTTCCAGCCCGCGCATCTGTAAAGTTGCGGGCCTGTAATGCCACCTCTAACGTGTCATCCGCATTACTCCATGCCAGACGTGCATTGGCCAGGAAGTAACTGTCAAACTGGTCTGCATCGAAATTCCTGAGATTGTAGAAGAATGAATCAGACCATGAGGCGTCCGCCAATATGGACATCATCCCGCCAAAAGCTTCCCACTCATACCGAATTAAGCCGGAAAACTGGAATTGCGGAGTATAGGTCGGCGCGACGTCCCGCACAATCGGGCCGCCAATACGTAAAGGCACGTCTTTAACCACCGCATCAATCCATGAGGCAGAAACCTGTGTTAACAGTCCCGGCATAGGTGTCGCCTGTAATTCAAAATCCGCGCCATAATATCTGGCATCAGCATTGACAACAATTCCAGAAACCCCTGTAAACAGAAATGCCTGATAATCATTATAATCATAATAGAAGAAATTACCGTTAAATCGCGCCCGTCCTTCTGCAAAAGTCTTTTTAAATCCAACTTCATAGCTATAGAGAATCTCTTCTTTATAAGGTATGGCATTGGCCAGATCAGGAACTGGAAGCCCCCCGGCCAGATGAGCATTGAAACTTCCGGCTTTTACGCCGCGTTTTATGGCTGCAAAAACGAGCAAATCATCATCAGGGCGATAATCCAGTTGCAAATTTCCGGCCCAGAGTGTGTCGCCTGAAGCTGCTACAAAAGACGATGGTGAGCCTCCTGGTCCGTCAAAAAGAGGGCCGATTTGAAAAGGGTCTCCCTGATGAATTTCAAAAGAGTTTTGGGTGAAATAAAGGCTTTGAGAGAATTCGTAATCTTTATCTTCTCTGATAACGCGCAATCCGGCAATGAGAGTTACTTCATCGCTAACATCATATTCTATCTGACCGAAAGCAGAATATGAATTAGTCTTGAGACTTGCGTCAGAGGCAAGATCAAATGGCGCACCCGGAACAACACTTCCCACGGGAAATTTCAAACCATTGTCTGATTCATTATCAATATTCAGGTAAAATAGCCCCATGACCCAACGGGTTTTATCACCCTCGCCGTTAACCCTTATTTCCTGCGTAAAACTTGTTGCATCGACACCCGCATAGTTAGCTGCCTGATTAACCGGAGCAGCATCCACATCAATGAAAAGCAGTTTTTCATAATCTTTAAAATCAGTGATCGCCGTTAGAGTCATATTGTCGCCGATATCCCAGTCAAGATTCCAATTAACGCCATAAGTATCGACACGTCCCTGATCTTTAAATGCAAAGTCACTTGATGTGGTAAAGTCTTCACCATCGGCATCAACATAACCAAAGAAATCTGTTCCTACACCAAAGCGCGATGTCAAAAAGGCATCATCCGGATCATTTAATCCAAAGATACCATCATTATCCAAATCAGAACCGAAATCAGACCCATCGGGACCAATAGTAGCCCGCGTTTCATTGGAAGTAACATTAATAACATTCACAAGTTCTACCGAACCGTTTACGTCTTCAAAAACACCTATGGTTGGTTTGGACTGATAAGGGCCGGTTGCCAGATTGCTTTTTGAAATATTGCCTGAAAGCCGAACAGTAAGATCCTCATTAGGCTGAAACAGGAAAGTGCTTCTGGCAGAAAAGGTGTCGTCATCCCCTAAATCTGCCCCTGAACCATCACCGGGAGAACCGCCGAATTGACCTAACGGAAAATTATTTTTCAGAAACCCATCATGCTGACGGTATTTAAGGGCAAATCTTGCTGCGCCCTTTTCCGAAAAGGGAAGATTTAAAGCTCCGGCAACCTCAATGCTTTCGGCATTGGCCGGGGTATCAAAAATGCCTACTGTTGCGCTAACATAACCCTCAACCCTGTCAAAAGTCGGCTGGCGGCTGATGTAATGCACCAATCCGCCGGTCGCATTACGACCAAAGAGCGTGCCCTGCGGGCCTTTAAGAATTTCAACGCGGTCAATGTCAAATGTGGCAAAGGACTGCGCCTGCGCGATAGCTATATATCCCTCGTCCAGATAAACCGCATTAGGGGATTCTACGATATCATTGAAATCATTTTGAGTTACACCGCGAATTGTGAACTGGGTATTTTGCCCTGCCAGATTACCACTGATATGCACACCGGGAACAAGATCAGCGACTTCTGCGCTTTGCGTGACCCCCATCCTATCCAGCATATTACCTGAAAAAGCAGCAAGAGCAATACCAACATCCTGTAAACTCTGCTGGCGTTTTTGGGCGGTTACAATAATTTCTTCCAGAGCTAATTTATCAGATTTTGCGTCTTCTTCTGCCAAAGCATATGGCGATGTCCCAAGCATAACACTCGCAAGAGCGCTATATCCAAGTAGCCGGTTTAGTAATTTATTGATTTTACCAGAGGTGTTCCGTGTCACAGTATTTCTCCCTATTCTATCAAATATATTTTATTCAGTGAATATCTGCTTTAGCAGTACTGGAACTCTTACTTTAAACTCTACTCATTTTTTTATTAGTATTTTTATCATTAATTTAAACTTAAAATAGCTTTATACAGCTTGTCAACTATAAATTCTCTTATAAGCCAGTCAAAAAAATACCCGACAGATGCTAAACACCTGTCGGGTACCGAAGATTCTTATATATCTATTTATTAAATTAGACCACGGCAGTCGCTTCGATCTCTACTTTCGCGCCTTCTTCAATAAGCCCAGCTATTTGAATTAACGACATCACTGGATATGTGTGGCCCATAACCTCCCGATAAGCTGCACCTACTTCTTTTTGCTTATCGAGATATTCCTGCTTATGGGTCACAAACCAGGTCATCCGAACAATATGCTCTGGTCCCGCATCACATTCTTTCAACACGGCGAGGATATTCTTCAATGCCTGTTTGATCTGATCCTCTATTGCATCGGATTCAAACTCTTCCTTTTCATTCCAGCCCACTTGACCTGCAACAAAAACAAGATCACCCTTAGTCTTGATACCATTTGAATAGCCCTTTGGACGGGGCCAGTTTGGTGGTTGTAATATTTCCATTTTTCCTAGACCTCAAATTGTTTCTGAATTTCTTCGATATCACCTTTTTCTTCGCCGCATGAAAAGCGGTAAGGCTCGCGAATACCCCGATAGAGAACACCGGTATTAAAGCCATCATCAGACATCAAACGCCGCGCGGCTCTGGCGGGATCACTGGTTTCCTCAACCATAGCCTTATGCACCTGTTGTTTCCAGGCTTTCTGATCCGGCCTGAATGTCACGCAAGGGCTTAATATCTGTACAAAGGAGAAACCGGGATGCTCAATGGCATCAGCAATGACGCTGGCCGTTCCTTTAATATCGCCGGAAAACGTCCGGGCAATGAAGTTAGCGCCGGATGCCAAGGCAATCACAAGCGGATGAAACGGTGATAATCCCGTACCACCCGGTGACAACGCACTGTCCCAACTGGGATCTGTGGTTGGTGAAGGCTGGCCTTTGGTCATGCCATAAACTTCGTTATCCATGACAATATAGGTCATATCCGCATTACGCCGACAGGCATGAAGGAAATGGTTGCCGCCAATGGAAAAACCGTCCCCGTCACCGCCAGCGGCAACGACCGTAAGCTCTGGACGGGCAACCTTAACGCCGGTTGCCACAGCAAGCCCCCGACCATGAATGGTGTGAAAACCGTAAGTATTGGTATAGGCCGGAATCCGTGATGAACAGCCAATGCCCGAAATGACCGCAATATTTTCAGGATCAAGTCCGAGCTTGGCAAAGGCCTGAGTAACAGACATCAGGACATGATAATCACCGCAACCCGAACACCATACTGGCTTCAGGTTGGTTTTATAATCACTGGCTTTGAATTTTTTTTGTGTTATCTCGTTCATTGGTCGCTCCATGCTTTAATGGTGTCAACAATTTCGCCCGGCCTGATGATCAATGGCCCGGGTCGCCGGAATGACTTAACTTCGCCCGGCATATCATAATTCGCCCGTAGAAGTTTAAGGAACTGACCAGAATGGCTCTGTTCCACCACAAGAATTCGTTTTGCACCCTTAAGCGCATGATTAAATTGTACGGGTACCGCCGGTAATAACAGCCGCATCGCCACAAGTTTGCAGGCAATACCTTCTGCATTCAGGCGTTCGATACCTTCCCGAACCGCGTTTGTTGTTGAACCCCATGTGAGCACAACAAGTTCGCAATTGTCTTCGCCTTCCACATCGGCCCAATGGTTTCCATAATCAAATTCGGCCACTTTCCGGTCCCGCTTGTCCATCTGGTCCCGGTGATCTTCCATCAGGGTGGAGGGCAGACCTTTTGGGTTATGCTCAAGCCCGTCAGCGGTATATTGCCCGCCCGGCGTTCCCGGCAGGGTCATGGGCGATACGCCCGTTGTTGTCACCGCATAACGCAGATATTCTGCTGTGGGTTCTTTTTCCACCAGACGCTGAGCCATAAAGCTGATATTTGCCGGAGGATCAATGATCGTACTGGCCTGACCCATAAATTGATCAGACAGGACAATAGCCGCCGTCTGCATGGCTTCTGCCAGATGAACGCTCCATTGAGTGGTGAAAATACAATCCTCAACCGAGGTTGCCGCCGTCACAATATGGGGCGCATCACCATGCAGGCCATAAACCGCAATATTCAGATCAGTCTGTTCAGACTTGGTGGGAACCCCCGTAGACGGGCCACCGCGCATTACATTGACAATAACCACCGGCGTTTCCGATGAAACAGCAAGACCAATACCCTCCATCATCAGGGACAGCCCCGGACCGGAAGTGGCGGTCAGCGACGGCTTGCCGCCGAAAGAAGCCCCGATGGCCATATTAATGGAAGCAAGTTCGTCTTCTGCCTGTACCAATGTGCCACCGACTTTTGGCAGGTTAGGCGACATCCATTCTAATACTTCGGTCGCAGGGGTTATGGGGTAAGCCGCCACAAACCTGATCCCACCACGCAATGCACCAAAGCCAGCGGCCTGATTACCGCTTATCAACCAACGGTCTTTTATATCACTTGTTGATGAAGAAACCTTAACCGGAGACTTTATGCCAGCCGCCGCTTCATATCCGGCACTAACCGCTTCACGGCTTGCCTTCACAGCGGTATCACCCTTTTTGCTGAGCTTCTTAGCTATGATTTTATTGATGGGTTCTTCGTTAAGTCCAATTAAAGAAGCGACAAGGCCCAGAATAACCATATTAGGTCGCCCGCCATCAACTGCGGCGGCAAGTTCTCCAATAGGAACTTCCACGACTCGCGCCCCGGAAGCTGTCAGATTTTCAGGAATATCACCTGTTGCAGGATCGGTAATGATCAGGCTGTTCGACCCAAGGGGAACTTCCCCAGCAAACCGTTCTGCACCCTTCCAGTCTACAGCAACCAGAATGTCAAATGTATCATCCACACAATGAACTGGCTTAGAAGACAGCCGCAGTAAAGCCGCCGCCTCACCACCACGAATTTGCGGCCCTACAGTTCGGGTCATTAACCCGTACAAACCCGCTTTAGTCGCGGCTTCCAGCATCATATTGCCTGAAGTCATCACGCCTGCGCCACCACTGCCAACCATGGCAACAGATACAGAGGGATTTAGATCTTCATTGGTCATATTAATATTCCTTTTCTTCTCTTCGTCCGTAAAACAGGTCAATTATTATTTTGAGCCTAAAATATTTTTTAACATTTGTTATATCAGCCCTTGACCTTTAATTCGGTATTGTGGTACTTAATTACTACTTTAATGAGTCTTTACCTCTTCGTCAACTGCGAAAACAGATAAAATTTAAGAGGGAAGAACTGTAAACAAGAATATAGGAGCCTTTAATTATGTCGCCCATTGATCTGGTAAATCATAATCTGGTAAGCGAAATTGCCATAGCGGGGGTTAACATTGAAAAACGCCCTGCCAAAACATCTGATGGTCAAGTTGTCGATGGTCTCTATAACTATTGGATCATTCTGGACAACCCCTCTCAATATAACTCCTACACGACCGAGATGGTTAAAGCTGTGATCCTCGCCTTCCGCGAAGCCAGCACATCCCGCGATGTAGTTGCAGTTGTTTTCACAGGATCTGGCGACAAGGCATTTTGCACAGGCGGCAATACAAAGGAGTATGCCGAATATTATGCTGGCAACCCACAGGAATACCGCCAGTATATGCGCCTGTTTAATGATATGGTTTCCGCCATTCTAGGCTGTGACAAGCCAGTTATATGTCGCGTCAATGGTATGCGCATTGGTGGCGGTCAGGAAATTGGCATGGCGTGTGACTTTTCAATCACTCATGATCTGGCAAAATTTGGACAGGCTGGCCCGAAACATGGTTCAGCCCCCATCGGCGGTGCTACGGACTTCCTGCCCATCATGATTGGCTGCGAGCAAGCTATGGTGTCCGGAACCTTGTGCGAGCCTTGGTCTGCACATAAATCTTATCGCATGGGTATCGTGGCGGATATCGTCCCGGCCCTGAAAGTAGACGGTGAATTTGTTCCCAATCCATTGGTGATAACAGATCAGTATCTGGATAGTTTCGGCAAGATTGTTCTTGGCGAATCAAAATCAGGTGATGCTCTGGCCGAAGGTAAGGTAACCCTGAAATCAGGTGAAGTTGATTTAAGTCTTCTGGATGCGAAGGTTGAAGAATTCTGTTCCAAGTTCGTCACAACCTTCCCAGACTGCATGACCAAAACATTGGAAGAATTACGCAAGCCAAAAATTGACGCATGGAATGCCAATAAGGAAAATTCCCGCGCTTGGCTCGCCCTGAACATGATGACGGAGGCCAGAGCAGGTTTCCGTGCCTTTAATGAACCCGCAGGACGTGATCGCGAGATTGATTTCGTCGCACTACGTCAAGCATTGGCAAATGGACAGCCTTGGACTTCTGAGTTCACGGAAAGCCTTATGCCTGCATCTAAAGCAAATAAGGAGACTTGAGTTATGGCAACTAGAGAAGATATTATTAATCGCTGTCAGGCGCTTTATGATGACCTTGATTTCACCGCCGCGCGCGAATGGAAAGACGCCAAAGAAGGCCGTCATGTCATTGGTTTCATGCCCATGTATGTGCCGCGCGAGATCATTCATGCTGCTGGCATGATGCCGCTTGGTATTCTGGGTGGTGGCGATCAGCTTGAAGTTATTCAGGGCGATGCCTATTACCAGAGTTACATTTGTCGTATTCCACGGTCCACGATCGAGCTATTGCTTACCGATCGTCTGGATTTTGTCGATGGTATGCTGTTCCCCAGCATTTGCGATGTGATCCGCAACCTGTCCGGTATGTGGAAACTGCTTCGTCCCGAAATTTATTCTCATTATTTCGATGTTCCGCAAAACTACATGAAAGAAGTTGGCGGCGAGTTCTATATGCATGAGCTTAATGTTCTGCGTCATGATCTGGAAAAAATTGGCGGCATTACCGTTACCGAAGATGACTTGAGAAATTCCATCGCGGTTTATAATGAAAACCGTAGGTTAACCCGCGAGCTTTATAAATTCCGTTCAGACAAGCCCTGGCTTGCCCCATCATCAGAAGTTTACCTGATTAACCGCGCCGGAATGGTGATTCCCGTGGAAGACCATAATCAGCTGATTATAGACTATATCGAAGCCGCATCAGCAGAAGATCGTCCGAAGCGTGATAACAGCCGCGTTGTTATCTCTGGTTCCTTCTGCGAGCAACCCCCCCTTAACCTGATCAAATCCATTGAGATGTCAGGCTGTTATGTGGTGGATGATGATTATATGCTGGTCAACCGTTGGTTTACCAAGCCAGTACCCACAGACGGCGATCCGATTCAGGCCCTGTCCTACACATTCCTTGAAGCATCGGTCAAAATGCCGTCCTGCTTTGAGCCAGATGAGGACATCAAAGGTCTGTTCCTGGTGGATACCGTAAAAGAAAATAATGCCGAGGGCGTTATCTTTGCCGCAACCAGCTTCTGCGATCCGGCGTTACTGGAACGGCCCATCCTTCAGGACGTTCTGAATGATGCAGATATTCCACACATCAGCTTCAAATATGCTGAGAACACCGGGCAGATGCAGCCCATCCGTGAACAGGCAGGAACATTTGCCGATTCGATCAAACTTTGGAGTTAATGACATGAGTGCACCGCAAAGAAAACCGTCAACAGACGTTCAAAAAGATGCCTCCATGGCTAAACAGAAAGCCATGATCGACAGCAACTTTGATCGCCTTGGTAATGTTAAAAATTCCGGTGAAAAAGTATCCTATACTTTCGTACCCGGAAACCTGAATGAATTGATCATGTGTTTCGATATGGTCGGTAACTATCCTGAGATTAACGCCATTCAGAACGGCCTTCGCAAGAAGTCCGGCGGCATGATCATGGAAGCTGAAAAATGGGGACATTCCGAAGATGTCTGTACTTACGTTAAAGCCGACGTTGGCATGATGCGTAAAGGCAATATCGGTCCCACAGGGCAACCCATTCCAGAGCCAGATATTCTGATGCTCAGCTATACGGGTTGTTATACCTTCCTGAAATGGTTTGAACTTCTGCGTCATGACTATAAATGTGAAACCGCTATGCTTCATGTACCTTACACTGGCGATGGCGTGATCACAAAGGCTATGACCGACTATGTGGTCAAGCAGTTGAAAGAGGAAGTTATCCCGAAATATGAAAAGGTTAGTGGTGTTAAATTTGACATTGACCGCCTACGGGAAAATCTGGCTCACTCCGCCAAGGCAGAAGATGATTTTGTCTGGGTGTTGGAATCAGCCAAGAATAAGCCTTCCCCCATTGATGCCTATTTTGGCGGCATCTATTACATCGGCCCAATCTTCACCGCCTTCCGGGGTACGGACCTTGCGGTGGATTACTATAAAACCCTGCGGTCTGAAATAGAAGAACGTATCCGCAAGGGACAAGGCCCGATCACACCAGAAGGTGAAATGAAGAACGAGAAATATCGTATCGTCACCGAAGGCCCCCCTAACTACACCAGTATGCGCGAGTTCTGGAAAATGTTCTATGACGAAGGCGCTGTTGTTGTGGCAAGTACCTATACCAAAGTGGGTGGCACTTATGACTTTGGCTTCCGCCATGATCCGTCACGGCCTCTGGAAAGTCTGGCTGAATATTGTATGCATTGTTACACCAACCGCAACCTGCCCGAACGGACACGGATGCTGGAAAGCTATATCAATGATTATGAAGCTGACGGATTGCTGATCAATTCCATCAAAAGCTGTAACAGCTTTGCCGCCGGTGAATTGATGATGATGCGTGAAGTTGAAAAACGCACAGGTAAGCCAGCCGCTTTTGTTGAAACCGATCTTGTTGACCCGCGCTATTTCTCCGCTGCGAACGTCAAGAACCGTTTGGAAAGTTACTTCCAGATGATCGATCAAAAACGTCGTGCGGGCGTATAGAAAGGTATAAGAAAATGAAATGTTTTATTGGAATTGACCTCGGCTCGACGACCACCAAAGCGGTTATCATGACTGAGGATAGAGAAATCATCGGACGTGGGATTACAAACTCCCGCTCCAACTATGACACCGCCAGCCGCGTGGCAAAACAGGAAGCTATGATTGATGCCCGTTTTACCCTATTGCGTCAAAATCTGGACGGCAATGCGAAGCTTGGTGACAAACGGGAAGAGTTTCTGGATGATCTGGAACGCAACTTTCGCCGTGAACAGTTCGTTGAACAGTTGGACGACCTGAAAGCTACCTGTTTGCGCAGTTCTGAAGGTGAGAGGTTTGACGATGTCCGTGAAAAACTGAGCGAAGTTCTGGATAAAGTATTTGTCCAGTTGCGAGAAGAATCTCTGGCGCTTTATGCCAAGGGAGCAACACGCAAGTCTGACTTCTTCCGCGATATAGCGGGTGGACGTTTCCTGACCATTTCTGAGGAAATCTCCAAAGAAGTCGGTATCAAATATGATTTTGCCCTCAATG
>DAOWHQ010000104.1:0-9022 GCA_030641355.1 Alphaproteobacteria bacterium | reverse complement strand
AATACAAATTTCCTGTTCAATTAAATGCTGGCGCAATAGCTTCATGACAGTGCGTCCATTCTATAATAATTAGCCGCGGTTTCCCACTTTAGTCTATTTTAACATCCTCAAAATCACTAAGTTGTTTGTTGATACCCACCCGCGGTGCTGCAATCCAGTTTGCATATTCTCCCTTTCTAGTACAGGGTTTCATTAGGGACTGGATATAAAGCGTGTCAGCTTCATCACAGAGCCATTCACTCTGCTGGGTGTTCCACTGTTCTTCAGTGATAACGTCACCCTTAGGCGTGATGAAGTCTTCGGAAAATTCACCAATTTTGCGGCAGAAGCCTTTATGGGGCAGCTTGATTTCAAAATTGATCCCCATTTTTTTGATAAGGGCATTCCAGCGGCCGACACCTGCTGATGCGTCTTTAATATAATCATCCAACAGGCGGCTATTGATGGCATTTAGGGCGGGTTCTTCTTCTTCGACTATTTTGCCATCGGTAACGCGGCTGACCATGTAAGTGTCATCGGTCAAGACATGATCATCCTCCAGTTTTTCTTCCCGGTAACGGCCCTTTATGCCCGCATTAAAGGCGGTGGCTCCGTTGGTGGATACCTCGGAACCGAACAGATCCAGAGTTACGCTATAGTGGAAATTCACGCGCTTTTGTAATGTGGGCAGATCAATCACGCCCAGTTTACGCACGGCGTCAATATCTTGAGGGTCGGTTATTCCCGCCTCTTTCATGACATCACAGGTGCGTTGAATAACCCGGCCAATACCGGTTTCACCCACAAACATATGATGAGCTTCTTCCGTCAGCATAAAGCGACAGGAGCGTGACAGGGGGTCAAAACCGGATTGGGCGAGGGAGGCCAGCTGCATCTTGCCATCCCGGTCGGTGAAAAAGGTAAACATGAAAAACGCCAGCCAGTCTGGTGTTTCTTCGTTAAAAGCTCCCAGTATGCGCGGCTTGTCTTCATCGGCAGAACGCCGTTCCAACAGCCCTTCAGCTTCTTCCCGGCCATCACGACCAAAATATTTCACCAACAGGTAAACCATGGCCCACAAATGGCGGCCCTCTTCCACATTGACCTGAAACAGGTTGCGCATATCATAAAGAGACGGCGCGGTTTTGCTCAGGTAACGTTGCTGTTCGACGGAGGCGGGTTCCGTATCACCCTGCACCACAATCATACGGCGCAAAAGGGCGCGGTATTCACCGGGTACTTCCTGCCAGACCGGCTCACCTTTATGCTTGCCAAAGGGAATAGTGCGGTTTTCGACTTTTGGCGCCAGTAGGATACCCCAGCGGTAATCCGGCATTTTTACATGACCGAACCTTGCCCAGCCCTTGGGGTCTACGCCGACGGCGGTGCGCAGATATACTTCCAGTTTTCCGGTTTCTTCGGGGCCGGCCTCATTCCACCAGTTAATATATTTGGGCTGCCATTTTTCCAGCGCTTTTTTCAGGCGGGCATCATTGGCAAGATCAACATTATTGGGGATCAACTCATCATAGTTGATTTCCACAACAGCTTCGCCAATTTCATCATCTTTAAGCATTTTATATCCTATTTATTATACACGTTTCAGGTCATAGTCAGGCCGCGCACCAGTGCCATAGAGCGGGAGCGCACCTTTTTCACCAACCGCATTGGGGCGCTGGAATATCCAGTTCTGCCAAGCGGTCAGACGGCCAAAAATTTTGGTTTCCATGGTTTCGGGTCCGGCAAAACGCAAATTAGCTTCCATTCCCGTTAGACTATCGGGCGAGAAGCTGGCCCGTTCCTCTATCAACATTCTGATTTCATCATCCCAGTCTATATTATCGAGAATATAAGTCACCAGCCCCAATTTATCACAGGCTTCGGCGTCGAGGCTCTTACCCATGCCATTTTTGCAGGCACCAATGGTTTCAACTTCACCAAGAAACCGGGTTTCCAGACGGGTAATGCCGTTGGACATGAGGTAATGCCCGAAATTGGCTTCTGTCAGTTGAATTTTGGCATCAGGCCGGTCATCATTCTCAAACTGGCCCTCCAGCATATAAGTCCGGTCGACCGAAAACAGCAATTCTGCCAGAACTCCGACAAAACAACTTCCCGGTTCAACAAAGGCGAGGGTGGTGCGGGATGTGAGATCAATACGCTTCAGTGTGCGGCGCCAATAGAGGGCAATCTCACGCATGAACCAATTATTCTGATTTCTGGTGACAAAGCCATCATAGGCCTCAACAACTTGGGCATCGCCTTCGGTTTTAAAAATCATAATACCTGTTTCCAGCTCATTAAGCCGCAGGTGCAGGATGGCATCGTCCAGCTCACGACATAGAGCGAGCGGCCAGAAGTCGGCCCCCTGTGTAACGGCCTCTTCAACCACGATTCCAGCGGGAACATCTTCTTCAGGGGCGCGGAGTGTCACGGTCACGACGCGGCTGTTGCGGTCAATATCAACTTTAACATATCGGTACGTGATGCTATTTTCTTTCAGCTCTTTCACGAGGGGGGGCAAGGCGACGCCCTGCGCGTTAGAGGGGCGGTCGGATGTTTCGGCCATTTTTAATGCACGAGCCTGTACCGCGTCATTAAATTTGGAGCCGGACGCGACTTCATCCACCAGCCGCCAGTCAACGGCCCGCTTGCCGCGCACGCCCTCTTCAATTGTGCAGAATACATCAGCAAGGTCACGGCGCACCTTGCGTTTATCAACCACACGGGTCAGGCCACCCGTGCCGGGCAGTACCGCCAGAAGGGGGACTTCCGGCAGGGATACTGCTGAATTACCATCATCCGCCATCATGATATAGTCCGTTGCCAAAGCCAGCTCATATCCACCACCCGCCGCCGTGCCGCGAATGGCACATAGATAACGCTGCTTCGAATATTCACTGGCATCCTCGATGGAATTACGGGTTTCATTGGTAAATTTACAAAAATTCACCTTATGTGCATGGGCCGCGCCGCCGAGCATTTTAATATTGGCCCCGGCGCAGAACACTTTTTCTTTGGCAGAGGTCATTATCACAGTCTTAATCTCGGGATGCTCGAACCGCAAACGCTGTACCGCATCATAAAGCTCAATATCAACGCCCAGATCATAGGAATTTAGTTTTAGCTCATATCCTTCATGTAAAGTCGATGCGGGGTCAACATCCATGCTCAATGTGGCAACAGGGCCATCAAAGGCAAGTTTCCAATGTTTGTAATTTTTCGGATTTGTTTGAAAATTAATCATACTCAATATCGCCTGTCTTAGAAAATACACCATTTATTAAATATGCATAATAATGCATAATTGATCTATGTCAAGTGATTTTACGCGAAAAAACACCTTTTTATGAATTATATATCATATTTGACATGAGGTATGTTAAAATAATATGATATATAAATTAGTCGTATTAGGCGAACTTTATAACTTGGGGCAGTTTAGATCTAGCGAGGTTAAATAGATTTTATGGAAAAAATAACACCCTTCGTCCATTGGCGAACGATCCTTTTTGGTGATACTGATGCGGCGGCCGTTGTTTATACGCCGAGATTTACGGATTATTGTATGGAAGCGGCGGAGGTCTGGTTTCGCGAGTATGTGGGCATTGACTGGTATCAGAATTGCACCGAATTTGGGCAGGGCACACCGGTCGTGCATATGGAGCTTGATTTTACCGCGGCCTTGATCGGTAATGATCGGTTGGGGGTAGAGGTACGCGTTGGAAGACTGGGTCGGTCATCAGTAACATTGGAATTTCAAGGTATCCGGCTGCGCGGCTCAGGTGACGCGCCCACGGAATGTTTTACTGCCAAATTTGTTTTTTGCTTTATTGATACAAAAAATCGCGGGGCTATGACTATTCCAGATGACCAGAGGAAATTAATCGAAGCCTATTGTACGGATAGTGATTCAGACTGAATACAATAAACTCACCCCGTCATTGACTGATAAGTTCCGGGCATTAACGGGATGAGTTTCCCTCATGTGTGCCCCTGAGAAAGAGCTTGCACAAAATATATAGGGCCTTAATATTAATTTATAAATTTTGCCGATTTAGGATGCGCGTCTTAAATGCGAAGGTGCACAGCCAAGGGCCATCAGGCACCTAGAACTATAATAACTGAAAGATAATATGGGATCCTCAGAGAAAGAAAGTTCTATTTTCGCCTCAAGAGAAAATGTAATAGTTCTGGTTAGTTTCTGGATCATCATAGAGATTATTATTCCGTTTGCCCTTCAGACAGTGTCATTGGGTGAAATGTTAATTGGTACCGACCCATTCTTACGTTTGGTGCGGGTGGAAGATTTATTAACTTCGGGGGACTGGTATAATAGTATAATATCAGAAATAGATGCCCCATATGGAAGCGAGCTTCATTGGACGCGGCCATTAGATGTTCTGATCATTGTCGTCGCTGCCCCTTTAATGTTGTTCGTTGATATGCCGACGGCTGTATATATTGCGGGAAGTATAATTTCTCCTCTCCTTGAGCTTGGTTTTTTCTTTGCTTTTCTTTGGTGTATATTTCCAATAGCCAAGGGAGATGCCGCGCGTATTACTGTCATAGCAATTTTCACGCAGGCATCCTTGGTTGGAAATTTTCATTTGGGACGTGCGGACCATCACTCGCTGCTGGCATTATTATTTGTGCTGACAATAGGTATGTTCATTCGCCTGTTGATAAAGAATGATCATAAGGCTTATGCAAGTAAAGCAGGTGTGATTGCAGGCCTAGGGGTATGGGTTAGCATTGAATTTATATATTGTATTGCCGCATTCAGTGTTTTTACAGCAATTTTGTGGGTTGTTCAGGGAAGGCAATGGGCGCGGCCTAACATGGATTTCTTCATTGGCTTGGCAGGAATGATATTACTCGCATTCTTATGGGAAGTCACACCGGAATCCTACCTTGGTATCGTCTATGATTCCATTTCCATAGTATATGTAACCCTCTTTATACTTATTGCCACATTCTGGATTTTTATAAGTCTGTTCAGTGCAAAAATACCGAATAAAATTTTCGTAAGATTTTGTATAGGCGTTGCTGGTGCCAGCATTACCCTGTTTATTTTATTGCTAGTCGGCCCTGATTTCCTATCCGGCCCCATGACAGCAGTAGACCCGCGCATCATTCCAATCTGGCTGAATACTGTGGAGGAAATGCAGCCCCTTAGTCCCACCACCCTGAAAGGGGCCAGTGAGTTTATTGCTCATATGGGGTTTGCCTTTGTCATTATTCCATTGGCTTTTTATATTTATTACCAGCGGCGTTATTATCATAAACTTGTCTGGATATTTGCCATATATAATGCCGTTATTCTTGCCGTTATTGGCATTCTGCATATTCGTTTTTTATTGTATCCGCAAATATTCTTTTTGATTTTGCTGGCGGGAATAGTCCATATATTTTTGGACAGAATAGAGAGATTTGCCCCTCAGCATAAGAAATCACCCTATCGACTTTATGTCTTTGCCGGCATGATCATTATCCCGCTGACCATCACGTTTCTTCCTATGTTATCCATAGACCTATATACCAATGGCGTAAGCAGGCAGACGGCGGAAAAAGAAAAATGCCCCTTGAAAGATATGGCTTTATTTTTAAAAAACAGATCCAAAGGCGAGAAATATACGATTGAAGCCTTCATGGACCATGGCCCAGCATTGATTTATTACAGCCGCCATAATGTCATTGGTGCGCCCTATCATCGTAGCGGGCTTGGAATTTTTGATTCTCATATGATGTTGAATACAACGGATGAGGCAGAAAGCTTTGACATGGCCGAGAAGCGGGGGATCACACATTATCTGGTGTGTAATAAAGGTTTTGAAGCATTATTTTTTAAGAATACAGAAAAGCCGGACGATACGCTCTATGAAAGACTGTCTCGTGGCGATAACATCAAAGGATTGTTCCCTGTTGAACTGCCGGCCCTTTTGAGCGAGAGTTTTAAACTCTATGAATTTAATAAAGACTGAGAATATTATGATTTCTAAAGAGATAAAAATAGCCGTTCTTGTGCCCTGTCATAATGAAGAAACAACAATTAAAGCGGTTGTGGATGATTTTCGCCGCGCTTTGCCGTCTTCAGTCATATATGTCTATGACAATGCATCCAGCGACGATACCAGTTTAATTGCCAAAGGGGCGGGGGCCATTGTTCGCCATGAATCATTACTGGGCAAGGGCAATGTCATTCGCCGTATGTTCGCGGATATTGAAGCCGATATATATATAATGGTTGATGGTGATGATACCTATCATGCGCCTTCTGCGCCGAAGTTAATCGAGCATTTGATTGATAATGGCCTTGATATGGTAAATGGTGCGCGGGTCGAGGAAGGTGACAAAGCTTACCGTCTTGGGCACCGTTTTGGCAATATGATGTTTACCCGGATTGTCGGCATGGTATTTGGCGAAGAATTTGATGATATTCTCTCCGGTTACCGGGTATTTTCACGGCGGTTTGTGAAATCTTTTCCGGCCCTGTCATCGGGTTTTGAGATCGAGACCGAGCTTACGATCCACGCGCTGGAACTTCGCCTGCCGGTGGGGGAAATAAACACCCCTTACAGTGACCGCCCGGAGGGATCTGAAAGTAAACTCAACACACTTGTGGATGGTTGGTCTATTTTAATGGTTATCCTACAGCTTATCAAAGAAGAACGACCGTTACCCTTCTTTAGCGCAATCGGCCTGTTGCTGGCCATAACGTCGCTTGTTCTTGGTTATCCGCTCATTACAGAATGGCTTGATACAGGATTAGTGCCGCGCATACCAACGGCAATACTTTCCAGCATCATCATGCTGTTATCTTTCCTGTCTATGACCTGTGGCCTGATTTTGGACACGGTAACGCGGGGGCGCAAAGAATTGAAACGATTGCATTATCTGGGCATAAAAGGAACAGGGTATCTTAAGGAATAATGCGCAGTAAATTTATAAAATTCTCTTTGGTTGGAACGATAGGCTTTCTGGTTGATGCCTCTGTTCTCACGTTGCTTTTATCCAGCGGATATTTTGATCTTTATATGGCACGGGTTGGGTCATTTTTCTGTGCTGTTACGGCAACATGGTATCTCAATAGGCAGTTCACTTTTCCAGATTCAAAATCACAAAAACCTCTTAAGCAATGGCGCCATTTTATCAGCTTGAACGCTGTGGGGGGCGGCATTAATTATCTGGTTTATGCTTTGCTTGTCACCTGGTCTATATTGATGAGCGAGAATCCTGTTCTGGCTACGGCTATCGGGTCAATATGCGGGTTATCTTTCAACTTTCTGGCTTCATACTATGTGATTTTCAAAGAAACACTAAAGCCGGCTGACCGTGATGATAAAAGCGAAAATTCATAAAATTAGTTCATATTAGAACAGAAACACTCTAATTCGTCTTTTTAATGGGAAAAGCGGAGGGGGAGTGGTGGGTCTGGTAGGACTCGAACCTACGACCGAACCGTTATGAGCGGTTTGCTCTAACCAACTGAGCTACAGACCCCCCTAAAGAGTGAATAGGGGAATAGCAGATTATTCCACAAGAATACAGGGAAGAATGACACTGCCCTGTTTTTTTTTATAACCTGCTTAAATCCCCCCGCTAAAGCCTGATTTATGTATCAAGAAAACTCCGAAGCTGACGTGAGCGGCTAGGATGTTTTAATTTACGTAGTGCCTTTGCTTCAATCTGTCGGATGCGTTCGCGGGTAACGGAAAACTGCTGGCCAACTTCCTCCAGCGTACGGTCGGTATTCATCCCGATACCAAAACGCATTCTCAACACACGTTCCTCGCGGGCGGTAAGAGACGCCAGAACCCGCGTGGTCGTATCGCGCAGATTGGACTGAATGGCACTATCCACTGGCAGAAGGGCATTTTTATCCTCAATGAAATCACCAAGATGGGAATCTTCCTCATCACCGATGGGGGTTTCAAGGGAAATAGGCTCCTTGGCAATTTTCATGACCTTGCGCACTTTCTCAAGTGGCATACTGAGCCGCTTCGCCAGCTCTTCCGGCGTTGCTTCCCGGCCAATTTCATGCATCATCTGGCGACCAGTACGAACCAGTTTGTTGATGGTTTCAATCATATGAACCGGAATACGGATGGTGCGAGCCTGATCGGCAATAGAGCGGGTGATGGCCTGCCGGATCCACCATGTAGCATAGGTGGAGAATTTATAGCCCCGGCGATATTCAAATTTATCAACCGCCTTCATCAGACCGATATTGCCTTCCTGAATAAGGTCAAGGAACTGCAGACCCCGGTTGGTATATTTTTTGGCGATTGAGATCACCAGCCGAAGATTGGCTTCAACCATTTCTTTTTTCGCTATACGGGCTTCTTTTTCACCCTTTTGGACCATATTGACAATCACGCGGAATTCGTCGACGGAAAGCCCAACTTCCTGAGCGATATCAACTACTTGACCGCGCATATTGTTGATGACTTCGCGTTCTTTTTCCGCAAAATCGGCCCAGCCTTTGCCAGAATTCCCGGCGACCGTATCGATCCAGCCCGGTTCCAGTTCACGGCCCTGATAATTTTTCAGATAAACTTCACGCTTGATTTTATAACGTTCCGCCAGGCGAAACATTTTACCTTCAAGCGCCATCATGCGTTTATTGAGGGCGTAAAGCTGCTCCAGAAGGGATTCAATTCTATTGTTGTTCAGGCGCAGGCTTTTCATGAGAACAATAAGTTCGTCACTTAGCTTGCGATAGCGTTTTTCCTATGAAACACCGAGCGTCTCACTATTCAGGCTAGCCTCATGACGGGCATCCTGAAGTTTTGAAAACTTTTTATAAACTTTGCGGATGTTGCCGAATATTTCCCGAACCTGTGGGATCAAAGCTATTTCCATAACGGCAAGGGAGACAGTATTGTCTTCGTCATCATCATCGTCTTCTTCTTCTTCATCGGAAGAAGTTTCTTCACCGTTTTCAGCTCCAGGTTCTTCTGGTTTTCCTTCAGTTCCTTCAGTTCCTTCAGTTTCTTCAGGTTTTCCTTCAGTTCCTTCAGATTTTCCTTCAGTTTCTTTT
>DAOWHQ010000141.1:0-7343 GCA_030641355.1 Alphaproteobacteria bacterium | reverse complement strand
GGACAAAGTTCTCAAATACCTTCTGCATCTGCGTCCACCGCAGTTCCCAGTTGAGCGCGAGATCTGCAAGCACTAAGAGGACAAGGCCAATACCGGTAGCGCCCACGAGCGTGCGCATTGTGGCAGTGGTGAGCGCGATTGGAGCCTTGCGGGAAAGAAGCTTGGCCTGAGGGTGGTCGGCGGCGATAGTGCCGTCAAAATCAGCGAATAAGGCTTCGGTTTCATTTTGATCAACCTTACCCGCCTGTTTTTCACCGAGGGTAATATCTGACAGGTCATACAAGTCATAAAGCGGGTCGATGATCATATCTATTAAGCCATATGCGTAGGCTTTTTTATCATTCAGGAATTGTCCGGTTGCGACCAATGATTTAGCCAGACCTTTGCCGATCAAACGACTTGATCTTTGAGTGCCGCCTAATCCGGGATATATCCCGATGCCGGTTTCAGGAAAGGCAATAACGGTATTCTTCGTGCCAACACGGTAATCGCACGCCAGAGCCAGTTCCAAGCCACCGCCCAAGGTGAGACCATCAACAAAAGCGCAGGTGGTTTTGCTTGAGTTCTGAATCTTTGCCAATACTTCCTGACCAAATTCTGTGAATTTCTGGATACGATCTAGGTCATTTGCTGCAATACCATCAAGGAAGAATTTGATGTCTGCGCCCGCAACAAAAGCCTTGCCCTGACCCAGAATATAGATGGTTTTAAGGTCGGGGTTTTGATCAAGCTCGCTAAAGCATTTATCCAACTGGCTAACCACAAGTGGCCCAAGTGCATTCATACGGTCGGGCAGGTTAAAGATAACAAAACCTGTATCACCCTTTGTTTTGGCCTGCACCCATTCCATTTCAACGGGATCGTTTGAGCCAAAAGCAAATTTTGGCATGGGCATATCCCATTTTGAGAACAGGTCTTTGACCATAACACCGACTGTCTCAACGCCGATCTTATTCATCAATTCAAAAGGACCCATGGGCCAGCGTAACCCTGCGCGGGTTCCCAGATCATTTGAGGTGGCATCAATAACCCCCTCGCTGACCATCTGGGCAGCTATGCCAAGGGATGATGCGATTAAACGTGACGTCACGACGCCTTCATCATTCGCGCCACTATTCAGGATTGTAGTGTCACCTTCGTCCCACTGATTACCTGTGGCAACCTGATCACATAATATCTGTGACGGTTTGTAAAAAGCACCGAGCTTGCCCGCAAGCCCGTCTGCGGCGTGCATGGCGATGGGAACGCCGGTAGCATTCATCAGGGCGAATGGCCCCATGCCGATGCCAAAGACTTGCCTTGCGACCTCATCAATGAACTTGATGCTGCCGAAACCTTCTTCTAAAAGTCGTGCGCCTTCATTGAGCCACGGCACAAAAAAGCGGTTGATGGCAAAGCCGGGTGCATCCTTGACGATGATCGGTATCTTGCCGTGATAGGCATAGAAATTTACTAACTCCGTCACTAGACTTTCATCAGAAAGCGGGCCGGGGATCACTTCGACAAGTTTGTTCTTGGCAGCATGATAGAAATAATGCACGCCAACAATTCGTTCCGGGCGTTTAGCACCCTTGGCAATATCACCGATCAGGAAGGAGGATGTATTGGAGGCAATGATACAGTCTGTGCGTAAAACTTCTTCAAGATTTTTGAATAAATCCTGCTTCACTTTCAGGTCTTCAAAAATGGCCTCAACCACGAGGTCGGCATTTTTCAGGGCAGACTGATCTGTGGCGCAGGTCAGGTTTGCCATGATACTTTCAAACTGTTCCTCGCTTATGATGCGCCGTTTCATGGCTTCACCAAGTGATGTTGCGATGGTTTGGCGTCCTCGTTCTATACTCTCTGCTGATTGATCCAACAGGGTAACGGGCAAACCTTTCATCAGGAAATGCTGGGCAATAGCGGCACCCATTGTTCCGGCGCCGACGACGCCAATATTTTCAAATTTCTTCATTTTGAACTCTCAGTGGTTTTAATTAGATTATACATGATGGGGATCAGGGTGACCTCGACCCCATATTCTTCTGCGTAGCGGGTTAACCGACCACACATATATTCATTTTCGGTGATGTTATGATTTTCAATATCTACCAATATTGATGGCTTGTGATTACCACCTTTCTCAAGGTAGCCAAGGGCATGGCCCAGAAATTCATTCTCGATGGGTATGTTCATGGCCTGTGCGATACGGATACCTTCTTCAATGATCTGAGCAACCATCGATCTCATACTATCCCGCCCGAACACATTGCTCATGGTATGGCGGGTGATGGCGCACAGGCTGCCGAGGGATGAATTGAGCAGGGCTTTTTTAAAGACCTCTGTGCGGTAATCTGCGCGGACTTCTAGGCAGGTTCCAGCCTCCGTGAAGTCGGTGGCGATCTGATGAATTATTTTTTCATCAATATCCGGCATCAGCGATAGATAATGACACATGGAAAAATTGACACGTACCATATTTTCAGACGACTTGCCGCAGCCCATATTCACAGACATACGCAGGGTATGGCCGGGGCCAAAAACATCGCTGATCTGATGCTCAGTATCCAGCCCATTTTGGCACGACAGGAATATTATATCTTTAGGGTAGTCCAGAGCCTTGATAGTCTTTAATATGCCGGGAGACTGGGAACTTTTGGTGCAAATCAGGATTACCTTAACACCCGTATTCAAAAACTCCTGCATATCATTGTAAAGGTCGGTGATTTCTGCCGTAGCGTTTAATTCACCTTCTATAACAAGGGGATGACCGCGCATGGCTATACGAACCGTGGGGTCGCGATATAGAACAGACACCCGATGGCCGCTCTGCGACAAATGGGCAGCAAAAACGCGGCCTACTGGTCCAAATCCTATGACACCGTAATGAGTTTTCATAATACTAGTCCAATTCTATCACGTAAGCATCGTCTGGAAGATTATCGTAATCTTGCGTCTGCATGGCTTCGATATAGGGTTTGTATTTCTCCTCAATACGGCGGGGAATTAGCTTGAAGGACGGGGTTAGTTCGTTTTCCTCCAATGTTAATTCGCGCTGAATAACGAGCGCTTTTCCGATACGTTCAAATCCGGTTAACTGATAGGTATTGATTTCATCAACGCAGCCGGAAAGACAGCTGGACAGGCTGGCACAGCTGCCGGGGAATTCGCAGCCCGGATCATCTTGCTGGTTGCGGACGCTGGCGGCCATTAATTCTGAATTTGGAAAGACCAGCATGAATGGGTTTTTCTGACCGGAGCCAAAAACATAGGCGTATTTGACGAATTTGCAGCGCCTGCAGACATTTTCCTCAATATTGGACGGGAACAGCTTTTCGCCGTTGCTGAGCTTGAACATTCTTTCCTTGCGGGAAATGATTTTCACGCCGTCCTGATTAATCTCGCCAATATCGCCCGTATGGAACCATCCGCCTTTGGAAAAGGCCTTCTCCGTGGCTTCCTCGTTTTTGAAATAGCCACTCATGACATTTTCACCGCGCACCAGAAGCTCGTTATCTTCGCCCAGACGCATTTCAACGCCGGGAATGGGGAAGCCCACAATGCCCGGTATACGATCCATGCTAAACCCGGTCAGGGTGCAACAGGGCGATGTTTCGGTCAGCCCCCAAGATTCCACTACTGGGATTTCATGTTTGCGGAAAATATCGGATGTGCTGAGCGGCAGGGGGGCCGCAGCGGTAAAGACGAACTTCAGATCATCATGGAAGAAAGATTTTTCAGCTTTTTCCGAAGTCAGTACCTTGCCAACGATGCCCTGATAAATCACAGGGACACTGAAATAGGCATGGGGTTTAATCTTGGCAAAATTCTCCAGCAATCGGTCAATATTCTTACCAAAACTGTCATCTATGGCGAGGCAACCGCCAGAATACAGGGCAAAAAAGCGCTCAAAAAGCCCTCCAAAACTATGGTGCCACGGCAGATAGCATAAGAAACGCATACCCGCTTGCGGCTTCCACATAATCTGTAATGCCTTTTGCTGGCTCATGATGTTGGAATGGTGAAGCTGAACGCCCTTGGGAAAACCGCTTGTGCCGGACGTATACATGATCATGGCGAGGGCAGAAGACGGAACGCTATGGAAATGCTTTTCGATCCTGGCTTTTGTTTCTGTGGCGAGGTCTTGGTTTAATATGTCATCAAATTCTGGCGATGACAGGAAAAGCAATTTTTCCGGCAGGCAGTTCGGGTCCAGCGATTTCATTTTTTCAGGGTTGTCGCTGATTATCATGCTTACTTCGGAGAAATCAATCAGCTTTTCCATCAGCTCATTTGGATATTTGGCAAATATGGGTACACAGACCAAGCCGCAACTCATAATCGCCATTTCACAAACAAGTCTTTGGTAGCTGTTGCCTCCGATGAAAGAAACTCGTTTTAATAGATTATTATCAGGGTCAAGGCCACTCTCAAGCAGATATGCTGACAGTGAGATAATATCGGCAGTTAATTGTTCCCATGACCAATGTTGATAAGGTCCGTCAACTCGCTCAGCAAAGGCTGGGGCGGTTTTATAGGAATCCCGATTGTTAAGAAACATCGTGCCAACATTGGGGGTGTATTCTCCCAATTCTATGTCAGACTTTAGTATGTTCATAACGCTTCCCTCTTTATCATTCTGCGCATTATTTTGGGCAACAGCCACTTGTGAAAGTACTGAAAATGTCGTCCGCTACCTGAGTTGCTGTGCCGTGATCTTTTGCTGAATACCAGCCAAATATCCAGTTCATCATGCCGTATAACAGATAGGTTTTACGGTTGATGATGTTGGTAGAATGGTCGGTGTCCGTCTGGCTTCTTATATAGTCGCCAACAATATTTTGGGCTAATTCGGTGTATTCCTGTTTCAGTTTCCACAGGGTCTGGCTTCTTTGCTCATTCATTTCCATTGTGCCGGAGGTCATGATCCGCATCTCGCTAAGGTGGTCGATGAAATAGGTCACATGATTGGTGATTAGTCCTGATAGACGTTCTTCAGGCTTTAACTCCTGCTCCAACAGGTTGCTGGACATAGCCAAAAGTGATGTGAAACCGCGCTGATTAATCAGAAACAGTAATTCTTCTTTATTGCTGAAATAGTGATACAGGCCGGACAGGCTGCGCCCGGTAACCTGTGCCAAGTCCCGCATAGATGTGCCGTGGTAACCAAGATGCGCCATGAGCTGGGCGGATTTGTCTAAAATCTCGTCCAGACCGCTCAGGCGTTTATTGATAACGGCTTGGTCGCTCATTTAACTATTGTTCCATTCCGGCGCGCGTTTGGCGAGGAAGGCGTTAATACCCTCATTGGCATCATGACCTTTCATTAACTCATCAAGATACATCCGTTCCAGATCCCCGATATGTTGGCGATAGACAGAATTGACGCTCATACGAACAGCCCGGTTGGCAAACCTTAGGCTGCTGGCACTGCGCGGCAGGATATTTTTCTCGATATAGTCATTAATCAGCTGGTCGAGTTCTGCGGCGGGTGCGATTTGATTGATGACACCGCAGTCCTTTAATTCCTGTGCAGTTAGTTTGGCACCGGTCAGTAACATATGTGACGCCGTGACACCGTTCGCGAGGAATGGAAGCAGGGCCGCCGCCACGGGGGGGAATACGCCTAGCTGAATTTCAGGGACAGCATATTTTGATCTTTCTTCGGCAAAGATAAGCCCGCAGACAAGGGCCAACTCTAACCCGCCGCCAAGGCAGAAGCCGGATACATTGGCCAATGTAGGCACCGGATGGGCCAGAATATCACCGCACATAAGATGAAAACCGGGTAGCATATTATCCACCTGATCGGCGGTATGTTCTTCTACAGCAGCACCGAAACAGAAATGATCTCCGGCACCTTTAAAAATGAGGAGCTTTCTGTCTTTGTTTTTCAGATCTTCTTTAAGGAAGTCTCTGATTTCAGCCATCATTGCGGCAGTCAGAATGTTGGCCGGGGCATCATTGAGGATGATCTCGGCAACTTGACCGTCATATTTTTCGTTAATTTCAAGTGTTTGGTAAGTCATATTCATATCACTCCTGATCTGGAACCATTATGGCGCGGCGGCTGAGCTTATGGGCATTGGCAAGCTCAACAACCTCATTAAGCTGAGACAAGGGATATTCCACGATATTATCCTGAAGATTAATACTGCCATCCAATACGCCCTTGACCACGGGTGGGTAATATTTTGGGCTACAGCCCCAGTTGCCGAACAGGTCCGCATCAAAGGCCATGACATTGCTGAGGCGTAATTCAAGTTTGCCCATGGTGAAACCGATAACGCCGAGTGTGCTGGCAAAGGTCAGCAGGGAAAAGGCCACATTCTGCCCCGGGGTTGAGCCGCTGGTTTCAAATATTTTCCATTGGTATTTCGGAAGGTCATTTTCTTTAACAAGGGCGCGGACGACTTTTTTGATCTCGCGGCCATCCATGTCTTTGGTGCAGATACCAAAATCTGCTCCCTGTTTTTTAACAGCCTCGATCTTGGCCTCATCAATATCAAGGGCGATCACCGTGGCCCCCGCATTATGAGCATGCTGCGCCATATAAAGCCCAACGCCGCCCGTGCCAATAACGATGGCAAGGTCATCCTTTTTAAGGCCACTGCGGATCATAGATTGATAAGGGGTGGTGATGGCATCGGCGATAACCGATAATTCATGCAGCTTAAACTTGCCAAGATCATCGTCAAGCTCGCAGAGGAAACGGGCAGGGACAACAATATGACTGGCAAAGCCGCCCTGAAAGTCATTGCCCGGCATTAGCTGATGCTGGCAGATATTATCGCGGCCTGCCTTGCAAAGTTCACATTCACCGCAAGGTAGAACCGCAGGGATGATCACTTTCTTGCCTAAAAGATTTTCATAATTTTTACCGGAGGCCTGTACGGTTCCACTAATCTCATGACCCAGAATGAGAGGTAGATCATGTTTGGTGCCAACGGCTCCTGAGATATAACCTAAGTCCGTATGACAGACCCCGCAACCAGCGACTTTGACTACAACATCATCATCTGAAATGTCATCAATGACAAAGGTGCGTTTTTCCAGTGGTTCCCCAACATTTACAAAAAACATTCCCCATGCTTCAATTGGTGACATTTCTATACTCCTATATATATAATTAATTATCCGAACGACCGTTCGTTAATTTATTAAAAAAGTAAGCCATATGCAATGCCTATTTTATACCAGTGAGGTCTGGCGGGTGGTTTCTGTCCTGTTTTTAGGTGGGTAATTAATATATGAAGTATTGAATAGAAGAGTAATTTTGCAAGCTATAACAACGAATGTGATAGGCTTGGGTTAGATGGGGAGGGAGGTATTAAGCAGGTTAAATAAAATTCAATTCAGCT
>DAOWHQ010000168.1:0-3682 GCA_030641355.1 Alphaproteobacteria bacterium | reverse complement strand
GAAGATGCGGAAGAAGTGCCGCTTATACAGTTCGCAGAAGGCCTAAAAACAGGTATGAAAACCCATGACCTGTCGGAAATGATTCCGGCTGTTGATGTTCTTTTATCAGAAGCTGAAGATAGTCAGCAACTGGTCAATTTGCTGATTGAAAGAATTGAACAGCGAATGGAAACAGTTTCCGATGAAGATTGGGACAGGTGGGATCTGGCTCTCACTTGGGTTGGGGAGTATCTGGGCCGTGATGAGATATTCAAGAACCCAGAAGTCCTCAATTATATGAGCCAACTACAGTCCTATCTGCAAGGCACAGGGTTGGTGGGTAAAAGCAACAGCCTGTCTGATGTGGTCAAAACAGTGCACCGCGAGCTTTTTGCGGGTGACGCGGACGCTTATCGCATCCCCAAGACCCGTAGGGCTGTAGCGGAAACGCTGATCACCTATCAGAATAGTCACCGTCCGCAGGACTTGTGGCATTTTGTAACACCGGACTATAAAAAATCTAATATGTGGCTTCAGTTAAAGTCCGGCGACAATCGGGATATGAGTATTTTGATTGAGAAAGTTGATCAGTTTTTTCAGGAAAATCCCGCGCCGCAAGGGATCACCCACAACTGGTTCGGCCTTACTTACATTAATGTGATTTGGCAGGACAAGATGGTTAGCGGTATGGCAGGGGCTTTTATTGGCAGCTTTATCATTGTCTTGATTATGATGACCTTCCTGTTCCGCTCGCTGTGGTGGGGCGTGCTGGCTATGCTTCCGCTTACCTTTACCATAGGGATGATCTACGGCATTATCGGTTTGATTGGCAAGGATTATGATATGCCGGTGGCGGTATTATCCTCACTCAGTTTGGGATTGGCGGTTGATTATGCGATTCATTTTCTGGCCCGAGCCCGTGAAATGAAAAATAAGTTTGTCGACTGGAAACAAACAACCGTTATGGTATTTGGCGAACCTGCACGCGCTATTGCGCGCAATGTGATCGTGGTTGGTATCGGATTTATGCCTTTGCTCGCTGCACCATTGGTTCCCTATAAAACGGTTGGTGTGTTTATTTCGGCCATATTGGTTTTGGCGGGTGTGGCGACGCTCACCATCCTTCCGGCCCTTATCCGCCTGTTCGAAGGTCTGTTATTTAAAAAGGACGTATCATGAAAAATATATTCAGGATAATTTTGGCCCTGTCGTTTCTGGGGGCTGTTCCCGCATTGGCTATGGATGTAATGGAAGTGGTGAAAAAGGCAAACCATGTGTCTTATTACAAGGGTGATGATGGTCGGGCAAAGGTTAATATGCGCATCATTGATGCCCAAGGACGGGAACGGGTGCGGGAGTTTGTCATATTGCGCAAAGATGATGACGGTACGGACGGCAAACAGAAGTTTTACGTTTATTTCAATAAACCTGCGGACGTGAAAAAAATGGTTTTCATGGTCGATAAAAATATGGATAGGGGCGATGATCGCTGGTTATATCTACCCGGTCTTGATCTCGTGAAGCGTATCGCCGCCAGCGATGAACGTACCAGCTTTGTTGGTTCCCATTTCTATTATGAAGATGTTTCCGGGCGCGGGATTCTGGAAGATAATCATGAGATTGTGGAAGAAAATGACAGTGTCTATGTTGTGGAGAGTAAGCCGAAGGATATTAAAGCTGTGGAATTCAGCTCTTTTAAAAGCTGGGTTCACAAAGCTACCTTTCTGCCCATAAAGACCGAATATTATGATGATCAGGGTGAGAAAATCCGCAGTTATACGGCGCTGAAGGTGGAAATGGTTGGTGGTTATCCCACTGTTACTACTGCGAGTATGGAAGATCATCAAACCGGTGGAAAAACTATCATGAATTACAGTGCCGTGAAATATGATGTGGGATTACCTGATAACATTTTTAGTGAGCGGTCTTTGCGTAAAGCACCCCGTAAATATTTGCGATGATGCGATTTCTTATAGCTATATTGCTGATCCTTCCACAGGAATTAGTGGCACAGGAAATTGAATTGCCCGCAGGGTTGGGCGACCTGTCCATCATGACGCAGGAGGTGGTTGAAGATCAGGGGCTGCCTTTTGATCTGAGTGGTTTTCTGGAAAGCAGGGTAGGAGTTCGGCTACAAAAAGATGCTCATGAAAAAGATATGAGCCTTGGCGAATTGCGGCTTCAAATTGGAGTTGAGAAAGAGTTTGATAGTCTGACATTTAACTTTGTTTCTGATTTTATTTATGATCCGGTTCTTGATGAACATTCTGTTGATCTGGAGGTGGGGCAGGGTTTTGTGGATGTTCGGGAAGCAAATGTTGTTTTCAGTCCATTCGAATTTATGGATGTTAAGCTGGGCCGTCAGGTTTTGACTTGGGGGACGGGAGATCTTGCATTTATCAATGATCTGTTCCCCAAGGACTGGAATAGTTTTTTTTCTGGCCGTGATAATGAATATCTGAAGGCCCCGTCAGATGCGCTTAAAACGGCGTTTTTCTTTGGGGATTATAATCTGGATATTGTCTATATACCGCGCTTTGATGCGGATCGGTTTATCGACGGATCGCGAATATCCTTCTTTGACCGGACAAGTGGCGGGCTACGGGGCCGGGAAAACCCCGTGCTTGTGGATCGTCCGGATATATGGTTCAGTGATGATGAACTTGCCGTGCGGCTATATCGTTCTTTAGGTGCTTATGAAACAGCATTCTATTATTACAACGGATACTGGAAAAGCCCTGCGGGGCAGAATATGACCACAGGTGAGGCACTTTTTCCACGACTTCAGGTGTTTGGCGCAAGTGTACGGGGGCCGGTATCTAAGGGCATAGGCTCTATGGAAACGGGCTATTACAGGAGTGCTGAGGGTGCGGCGTCAAATCCGCTTGTTCGAAATAATGAATTTCGCTTACTTGTGGGCTATGAGCAGGAAATAGGCACCGAGTTTACCGGCTCCGTACAATATTATCTGCAACATAAGCTAAACTATGACCAATATCTGACCTCTTTGCCGGATGGGGCCATTCGGGACAAGAAAAACCGCCATTTATTCACGGTTCGTCTGACCAAAATGTTAATGCATCAGGACTTGAAACTATCGCTGTTTAATTTCTATTCTCCGTCTGACAAGGATGGTTATTTGCGGCTGAATATATCCTATAAAATTCGGGATAATTTAAAAGTTGAGGCGGGTGGAAATATTTTTTACGGTCAGGAAAATCATAGTTTCTTTGGGCAATTTAAAGATAATAGCAATATTTTCGCCAGTCTACGCTACGAATTTTAGGCTATTTCTGGTAGGCAAAAGCTTTATTATCGTCGGATAATACAACCGCGCGGAAGGCTTTGACCAGCGGAATATCCAGCGTATCACTAGATTCCATCATGATTTTTATAGCTGCCTCCGAAGGCATAGATGGTTTGTAGGCGCGTTTATCAACCATGCCGGAGAACATATCCGCAATGGCGGCCATGCGGGCGAGGTCGCTCACTTGCGATCCTTTCAGACCATAAGGATAACCGGAGCCATCCAGTTTCTCATGATGATGGGTCGCGATGTCGACTATATCCTCATCCCAGTTGCTTTTTTTCAAAATATGGCCACTTTTACTGGCATGGCTCATCATTATTTTCCATTCGGCAGAGGTGAGTTTGGTTGGCTTATCCAATATTTTTAGTGGTATTAGGGACTTGCCAATATCAT
>DAOWHQ010000097.1:0-5071 GCA_030641355.1 Alphaproteobacteria bacterium | reverse complement strand
TTATGATCAATGGCCTCAAATTCCTCGACCATATCGGTATTATTCTTCAGGGTTATGGCTACCAAGAATGTCGATCCTTTGCCCAAATCACTTTCAAGGCCAACCTCACCTCCCATTAGTTTTGCAAGGCTTTTACATATTGAAAGCCCAAGGCCAGTACCGCCGAATTTACGCGTGGTAGTATTATCGGCTTGATCAAATTCATTAAAAATCAACTTCTGCTTGTCTGGGGCAATCCCTATTCCTGTGTCTTCTATTTCAATATGGAAGTTAACGTGCCCATCGGCCAGCTCCTGACAGTATACATTCAGCGCTATATGGCCTTCTTCGGTAAATTTAATGGCATTACTTAGAAGATTTGTAACAATCTGACGAACCCGGCCCGGGTCCCCAATAACATTTTTGACTACATCGCTATCAAAATAAAACAACAGTTCAATATCCTTGTCAGTACATTTGAACGCCATCGCTTCCAGAATATCCTGCATGAGAATCTGAATATTGAAATCTACCTCCTCAAGGTCCATTTTGCCCGCTTCTATCTTTGAAAAATCTAGAATGTCGTTAATTAGGGATAGCAAAGCATCCGCAGACCCCATCGTTGTTTCTGCATAATGACGCTGTTCCGTAGTAAGTTTGGTATCCAGAAGTAATCCCGTGGTTCCGATCACGCCATTCATGGGTGTTCTAATTTCGTGGCTCATATTGGCTAGAAATTCTGATTTCATTTTTGAAGTCTCTTCCGCCTGAAGTTTAGCGAGTCTGAGATCGTTTTCCGCTTGTTTACGTTCGGTTATGTCACGAATAAACGCAGTATAGATGGGTTCTCCTTCCGTTTTTACCTCTGATACTGAAAGATCCATGGGAAAAAATTCACCATTACGGCGGACTGCCATTTCCTCCCGCGTATTGTCAATCATATGTTTTTTACCCGTTACGTTATATTTTGATAGATAACCGTCATGGGCTTTCTTGTTATCAGTATCCATAAGTATTTTTATATTTTGACCTAATATCTCACCATGTCGGTAACCAAACATGGTGCAGGCCGATTGGTTGAATGACAATATGCTGCCTCTGTTATTTATGGTGATGATGGCATCAGCGGCGGATGATAATATTGCCTCCATGCGCAGTGATGTGATTTCGGCTAATATTTTGGATTTTAGCAAATCTTCCTGAACACTTTGTTTTTCATCAACTTCACGCGAAAGCTGGGTATAAGCAAAGATATAATCCATCATTAGACCCATGAAGGGAACCATATAGGCTATGATTTTCAGGAAATGAGCAATATTAAAATGGTTATCAAACAAGGACGATGAACCAAAAGCCATATGAGCTTCAATGGCAATATCCGGCACTAGCGCAAGGATCAGAGCAACCGTGAATAACGAGGGCCTTTGCTTATGAAGATACCAGAATAAAGGGGCTGATAAAATAAGAATAAGTAAAGGAAAAGTATCATAAGGCCGGGTAATTAAATTAGCAGGAAACTGGGTTTGTGGCAGATTTTCACTTGTCGCCGCCAAATAAACAAGGACATAAGCAACACCAATAAATGATATACTTACAAGGGTTATTACTTTGGCGTTATTTTGGTTTGTTTTTTGTTTAATGATAAAAAGTATTATTAAAATACCAACAATCAAAATTAAGCTATGAAAGCCTCTTGATAACGCCCAGGTGAACGGGATTAAATTTATATTTTCTGCCACACCATTAATAAGGCGCGTAGCAGCCAGCGTATGAAACATATCCATAAAACCGGAACTTACCAGTGCAATACCAATAATTGGCACGGTTAAATCATTGTTATTACGGTAATGAATGAAAGAAAACAGAACAGTCAACAAGGCAATTATGACCGAACTCCATTCCAGTAAAGCATGTTGTATACCACCACGCAATGTGTTGAACATTTCATCCACAAGAGCGGGTTTAAGCAAGTTCTTGCCTGCTATTAATTCAACATTAAAACCACTTACCTCAGTGGAAAAATCCACACCAAGTAGATTTAATAAATATGGTGAAACGGTAATAGTCACAACCGCAGCTATTATGGCAACTGGAAACCCCTTGTTTGCTACCATGCCATTTAGGTATTCAGTATTTCTTTTTGATTTAGAAGTCTGCATAATTTACCCCAATTTATAAAAATTAAGTATTTTGATAAATTAGAATATACTTATTAAGCAAGTATTAATAAATAAGTTTAGGATTAGATTATTTAGCTACAATTCTATTTCGTTCTGACAAAACATAACTAAAGGTCACGATTAGCAACAAACCCAATATACCAAAGACCAGCTTATTCATATTTATCCAGCCAATGGTTTCCAGCATAAACCCGGAAGTCAACGTAGATGCCGCCGTCAATCCATAAACAATAAAGTCATTGATTCCCTGAACATGGGCCTTTTCCGAAGGCGAATAAGCCCTCTCCAGCAAAGTGGTGCCGGAAGTAAACATAAAATTCCCGCCCAGTCCGAGCATCACCAGCGAGCCATAGAAATTAATAAGCTCTATCCCCTGAATGGCAAAAGTCGCAGAACAAGCCAGACAAAACATACCGGCCAGAATCATTTTAACAGAGCCAAAACGGGCTATCAGCGAACCGGAAAAGAACGCAGGCATAAACATTGCTGCCACATGCCATTGGATAACACTGGCTGCATCGCTAATCTGAAGCCCACAGTATTCGACGATTTGTATCGGCGTTGACGTCATGACGTAAGACATAATGAGGTAAGCACCCGCCGCATTAAGGCTGGCACAGAGAAAAACAGGCCGCTTTATGACCTGAAGAAATGATGGTTTGGCCCCCGCCTCCTCTATCTTATTTGTCAACTTATCTCCCTGATCGGGAAATTTTAGAAACAAGAGAACAAACTGGGTCAGGAAACTCAGCATTATCACAAGAATAAATGTTCCTGCATAGGGAATTGGAAGATAGAAAATGGCTTCAAAAAAACGGGCAGTACTGGGGGCTACAAATGCCGCGAGCAAACCCCCGGCAAGAACATAGGAGACCGCATGTTTGTGTCGGTGCGGTGGGGTGACTTCCATGGCGCTGAAACGGTAAAAGGCCGCGAAGGACTGAAAGACGCCATGAATCATAACACCAAAGCTAAACAGTAGGAAATTGGCACTGAAAATACCATAATAGGTGAGAGATCCAGAGATAAGAGCAAAAGCGGCCCCCAACTGAAAGCCCTTTTTACGGCCATATTTTTTCATAAACATGGAAGCCGGATAGGCGGTCAATGCCGCCGCGATCAGGCCCAGCGCCGCCGGAATAGTAGCCATTGCGGTGCTTTGGGTGAGCATTTTACCCACCAGAGCCGAATAGGTCACTATGGTTATGGTCGATGTCAGCGCAATGGCCTGACTGATAAAGAGCAGCGAAATATTCCGGTTGCTATTTTGCATGCTTAATACTCAAATCTCTATGACCATACCATCATAGGCAGGTTCAATATTTGCGGGCAGTGTCTTTTTAAGAGTCTCATAGTCTAGGTCCCATGTCATATGAGTCAATAGGGCGCGTTTTGGCTTGTATTTTTCAATCCAGCCTAATGTCTGTTCCAGATGAGAATGAGTCGGGTGTGGCTCTGGACGCAGAGTGTCTACAATCCACAAGTCTAGCCCGTGAAGATATTTCTCACTATCATCAGGTATAGCATTAACATCTGTAGTATAAGCTATTTTATTTAAACGAAAACCTAAAGTTATAGAGTTGCCGTGAGCAAGGTCAAACGGCTGAACTGCTAGTGACCCGACTTCGAATTCCTCATTCGCGATCACGTTACTATTCAGGATAGCAGGATAGCCTTCTTTGCCCTCGAAAATATAATCAAATCGTTTCCGCAGTACTGAGATGGTACGGGCGTTGCTATAGATCTCAACCCGTCGTTTCATAATATGTTTGATGGCCCGCAGATCATCTATTCCATGGGTATGATCCGCATGATCATGGGTATAAAGCACCCCATCTATATGGCTGATGCCCGCATCAAGACATTGTTCGCGCAGGTCCGGCGTTGTATCAATCAGGATTTTAGTGTCTTGATCCTCAATAAAGATTGATGATCTGCGCCGTCTGTTTTTTGGATTATTTGGGTCGCAAACACCCCATTTTCCGCCAATTTTAGGCACACCTGTGGATGTACCACACCCCAGAACCGTCACCTTCATGGCCTTTTGGCCTTTGAAAATAAATTATAGAAGTTATCGGTTGTGGCCTTTGCCAATTCCGTATAGGGAATTTCGCGCAGGTCGGCCATAAATTCAGCGGTATATTTAACATATGATGGTTCATTGGGCTTACCGCGTTTGGGTACGGGCGACAGATAAGGCGCGTCTGTTTCAATCAACAGCCTGTCCAACGGGATGATCTTTGCGGTTTCTTGCAAATCTTTGGCACTGTTAAAGGTCACAATGCCGGATATAGAGATGTAAAACCCCAAATCTAAACAGGCTTCTGCAAAGGTTCTTGAGGCCGTAAAGCAGTGGATTACAGCCTTATAAGCTCCCTTCCCCATTTCATCCCGTAAAATTTTTATACATTCATCATCTGCATCACGAGCATGAACAATCAACGGCAGGCCAGTATCGCGTGACGCCGTAATATGGGCCCGAAAGTTCGCTTCCTGAAGTTCGCGCGGGGCATATTCATAATAGAAATCCAGCCCGCTTTCCCCTATGCCGACAATCTTTTCATGTTGTGCTTTTTTGATAAGCTCGGCGGCCTGAACATCCGGTTCCTTCTCCGCCTCATGGGGATGACTGCCCACAGTTGCAAAAACATGGTCAAAATTTTCTGCCAATGCCAATACCGCGTCATATTCGCTAAGTCGTGCATTAATAGCGAGCATGGTTTCAACGCCCGCATCTTTAGCCCGCATCATAACGCCGTCCATATCTTCCATCATGGTGCCGTAATTCAGATGACAGTGGCTATCGACTATCATTAGCCTTCTGCCTTCACATAACGGGGGAATACCCCTTCTGGTTTATCCAGCCTTGTTCCGGATATGAGCCGTCCTGCTGCGCCTAATTGATCGAAACC
>DAOWHQ010000215.1:0-3773 GCA_030641355.1 Alphaproteobacteria bacterium | reverse complement strand
TGTTATTATAATTTTCATTTGCCAGATTTCTGGAATCTTCAAATTCAATTACACCGGAGAAACCATTATAGCTTCCGGTTTTATAACCCAGTTTGGTGTTGATGGTGAAAGCAGAAGCATCTTCGACCAGATTTACCTGATCGACGCCTTCATAACGAGCGCGGACTTTCAGATATACTTTACCACCCGTCACAGCATCCGCCAAAGTTTCAGCGTCGCCTGCATAACTTAATGTTGGTGAAATAAATAGTGCAGCTGTTGAAGCCAGAAGTAGGCTTTTAGTAAAAATATTTGTATGTACCATAGTTCGTTCCTCTTTTTGTTTCCTCTTATTTTAATTATTCTTCTGGCAGAAAGTCGACTTGATTAGGGTCAAGTTTTGATCAAAATTCCTCCGCGCCACCCTCTGTTTAGACAAAAAAAGTTAAAAGATTTATAATCCTGAAATCTTTCGTTAATGAATACAGTCTTTTAGAGAAAAGCGGGGATAAGTGGCTCAGGTTGAGTTTTGCACCCTTGGGGCATTATGAAGCATAAAAAAGTTGCCCGCTAAAGCGATAACCTAAAAGTCATCCCTTGCAAGTCATGGCCGCCACCCGTAGAGTAAAACCTCAAAATGAGGAGGGATATTCTGTAATGAGCTGGACAACCATACTGCCACCGCTCGTGGCAATCACCATAGTTTTGTGGCGTAAAGAAGTGATATTGGCTTTATTTCTGGCTATATTGACTTCGGAATTGCTGTTGTTGACTGACCCCGGCATCATCGCACCTTTAAATGGTTTCCTTGCCTCTCTTGAACGTATCACTGAGGTCTTTACCGATGCGGGCAACACCCGCATATTAATATTCAGCCTTATGATCGGCGCACTATTGGCTTTTATCCGGGTTTCCGGCGGCGTCAGCGCTATGGTGGAAATGCTGGTGGGCAGTGGTCTTGCAAAAGATAAACGCTCTGTTGGATTGCTGACTACTTTCACCGGAATTGTGATCTTCATCGAATCCAACTTAAGTGTGCTAACAGCGGGTATAATGTCACGGGGACTGTTTGATAAATATACCATGAGCCGGGCGCGGCTTGCCTATATCGTCGACAGTACCAGCGCCCCCATCAGCATACTTATCCTGCTAAACGCCTGGGGTGCTTATATATTAATCCTGCTAAGCGGCTATGAATTTGAACAATCCGCAGCCCAAATATTATGGGGAACGGTTCCGCTCAACTTCTATGCGCTGGTGACCTTGGGGTTTGTATTTTACACAGTTATCACTACCCGCGTTCATGGCCCCATGAAAAACAGCGAAGCCAAGGCCGAGGTACTGGCCGGTGATAACACCCACGAATATCCCCCAACCAAGGCACGCTTTATGGTCCTGCCGCTGGTAACTATGGTGGTTGGTATGCTGGCCTTCATGTTCTGGACCGGGGGTGGCGATCTTGCCAAGGGCAGCGGGTCAAAATCTGTACTCTATGCCACAGCGCTTGCCTGCCTTGTGGCCTATACAATGATGCTCATGAGCCGTAAGTTCAGCCATATTAAACTTGTGGAAGTCGGCTTCCGCGGCATGGCGGAATTACTGCCGCTGGTGACGATTGTGTTATTTTCACTGGCCTTGGGCGTGAGCCTGAAAGAACTGGGTACGGGCAATTTTATTGCTGGACTTGTGGGCGATTATCTGCCGCTGGTACTGGTGGTACCCATGCTATTCCTTGCCGGGGCGATGATATCCTTTTCCACCGGCACCTCATGGGGTACTTTCGCGATCATGATACCGCTGGGGGTTCCGCTGATTCACACCTTGGGGCTGCCGCCGTCTCTGGTTCTGTCCGCTATTCTAGGCGGCGGAGTATTTGGCGATCATTGCTCACCAATTTCCGACAGCACGGTAATCTCATCCATTGCCAGCGGTTGTGATTTGCTGGAACATGTGAAGACCCAGCTTCCCTACGCCCTGACCGCTGGTAGTATCACGCTCGTGCTTTATGTCATTGCCAGTATTGTGATGATCTAGGGTCGGTTTCTGACATCACAAGAAGCGTCAATAGTATCTTGGCTTTCGGTCCATCCAGAATAACTGATGGAATCAGACCACGCTGGATCAGGTCAATCTCTGCGCCTTTGTAACCATAGGTTTGCCGGAATATATGACCCGCGCCAACCCGGCTGGACAGGATGACCGGAATTGCCGATGCCAATCTGTCAAGAACATCCAGATAGGCTTCCGGCAAATGCCCCGCGCCGAAGCCTTCTATCACCAGCCCTGCTAAATCCGAATTTTCCAACAGCCGAAGCAACGTACCGTCATCACCGAAGGTGGCCTTGATCAAGGCAATATTGGGCATTGGGTTATTTGAAGGAATGGCGAGCTTTGGCCCCGCGATCGGGACAGAGAACAGATGCGCCGCACCTTCCACAACCCGACCAATGGGGCCACAGTTTGGCGAACGGAATGCACCGACATCGCCCGTATGGGTTTTTGTGACAAAGCGGGCGCTATGAATATCATCATTAAGAACAACCACAACCCCGGCAAGACCAATTTCGCGGGTCGCGGCACAGGTCACCGCCGCCATAATATTAGCCGGACCATCGGCGCTTAATTGTGCCGGGCTGCGCATGGCCCCTGTTACCACCACTGGCTTTTTGATATCCAACAGGCAGTCCAGTAGAAAGGCCATCTCCTCCAGCGTATCTGTGCCCTGAACAATGACAAAACCATCCGCATCGTCTTTATTATCAGCCTCTATTATCTCAGCCGCCAGATCGAAGGCATTTTGATAGGTCAAATTGGCACTGGCGATCATCATGTCAGTGCGGGCGTGCAGGTCCGCTACCCTGTCAAGGCCCGGTACGGCCCGACATAATTCAGCAGCATCCACCGTTGGCACCACGCCTGAGCCTGTGGATTTATTCATGGTGATAGTGCCACCCAGTAAAAATAACTGCACCCTTGGCAATGTCATGAGCTTTGTCCTTTTGCTCTATCTTATCGCATCAACAGGTTAGCGGCGCAATCACACATTTCATCAATATGGCTGTCATCGGTATAGATACCGTCTATGAGCAGCCGCGCCAGACCATGCAATGTCCCCCAGCTTACTTGAGCCAAACGCAGGCTGTCCTCCCGCGCAGGTAAGAAGCCCAGTTCTTGACATTCTTTAGTCATTTCCACCTGTTTCTGGAATACCTCATAAGCAATCGCCTTCAGGCTATCGGTGGCAGAACTCTGCTTCCATATCGCCCGACCAAACATAAGATCATAATATTCTGCATTCTCCACCGCGTAAGCCATATACCAGCGGATATAGCCCCGGTAGCGCTCCTCTGGCGGGCGGCTTTCATCCTGAAAAATCTCATCCAGTTTTTCCTGCCACAGCCGGAAACCTTCCTCGGCCAAGGTGCAGAGCAGGGTGTTTTTGTCCTTGAAATAATGATAGGCCGCCGTACGTGACACGCCGACACGCTCCGCCAATTTGCGCAGTGACACTGCCTCCACCCCGCCTTCGCGAATCATATGACGGGTGGCGTCAATCAATTTTACCCGCAGGTTATCATGATGATAGCTTTTGTCAGATGATTTTTTTTTGCTCATGGGCGTGATTCTAGCGACCAATCTTGACACTGTCAAATTACAATGATATAAATCCTCGAATTATTTAATGAATAGCTGAGGAATATCCTATGTCTGCTTCCCTTTATCCCACATTATTGACCCCACTCGATCTGGGTTTTACCACCCTGAAAAACAGAGTTCTGATGGGGTCCATGCAT
>DAOWHQ010000283.1:0-11813 GCA_030641355.1 Alphaproteobacteria bacterium | reverse complement strand
TTTTATCCAGTTGTTTAATCAACCGATCAGCCTTCCTCCATTTGCCCTTTGCCTGCAGATTGAAGATACGCTTGTAAAGTTTAACGTCAGAGGGGGCGAGAGTGGTAATTTCTATGGGATACTTAGTCGTAATATCCGTTATCTGTGTCGTGGGCAGGCTACTCGTTTCGCCGTATGCAAATCCCGGACAAAGAATAAGAAGCCACAATAGCATAATTCTTTTAGGGAGTGCGCAATGCATCATAGCGCCAGCTCCTCAATTTTAGCCTTAATTTCCAGAAGGTCCTGCCAAGTATCGCCCTTGGATTTGGGCTGGCGCAATAGATAGGCCGGATGAAACAGGGGACGTGTCGGAATTTTACTTCCCTTCAGGTCATACGCGGCCCATTTGCCCCGCGCTCGGGTGATTCCCACAGCGCTGTCCAGAAGGTTTGTGGTTGATATTCCGCCCAGAAGAATGATCAGTTTAGGATTGAACAGCTCGATCTGCCTTTTAATGAAAGGCATGCAGATGGTTATTTCTTCTGGTGTGGGTTTGCGGTTGCCCGGCGGCCTCCAGGGCAGGATATTAGTAATGTAAAAATCCGTTTCCCGGTTAAGGTCAATCGCCTTGAACATCTTGTCCAGAAGTTGGCCAATTTCTCCTACGAAAGGCCTGCCCTGCCGGTCTTCATCAACGCCGGGGGCTTCGCCAATCAACATAATATCGCTGTCTGGATTGCCATCGGAAAATACGGTGTGAGTCGCTGTTTTCTTCAGGCGACAGCCCTCAAAGTTATTAACCGCCTTTTCCAGAGCTTCCAGAGTAGTGCAGGAAGCGGCCTGTTTTTCTGCTTCCGCAGCGATTTGATCTACAGAGGCGAGCAGGGAAGGTGCTGTGGCTTTCGGGTTTTCAGCTTTTTTTGCGGGCGGCGCAGACAGGGCGAACCAATCCAGTGTTTCGTCGCCAATTGCTTCGTCAACACCTGAGTCCATATACCATTGGAGCAAGGAAGTTATATCCCTGTTTTCTATGTTCCCTTTGTTATATTCCATATGACCTATATTAAGCGAAACCCGTTATTTATTAGTTACTATAGTTTTTTATATTATGCATTTCATGTCTGATGATGCAATCGGGAAGATAATATTTCAGAATTTAGCCCAAATTAAGCTATTACACTCATTTACTTTTAATCTAAATCAATGTAGCAAAGCTTGTACTTAGGATATTAGGATTAGTTGATCCATTAATAATGAAGGTTTCCAGAATGCTTAATGAAATGAAAGCCAAGGCAGAAGAATTTCCCCTGAAAGAATCCAGAGCAATGGTTAAGGATTTGATGAAGGCAAATCAGGCCATATACTGGTTTGATTTTCTGTTTTCGCTGACCTTGGGGGCTAGCGCTTTTGCGGTAACTGTAATTTCGGAAAGCTTTTCAACGGTTGGAATAGTGGCGTATTTTGTAGCGGTTTTTGCCCTGTATCGTTCTGTGATTTTTATTCATGAAATCGTCCATTTCAAAAAAGGCAGCATGGTCGCGTTCAAATTTGTTTGGAACGTCGCCTGTGGATTTTTGGTGATGGTTCCTATCTTTATGTATCAGGGTGTGCATTTAGATCACCATAAGAGAGATATATATGGCACCAAACTGGATGGAGAATATCTACCCTTTGGTGCTCAAAATCCATGGAAAAATGTTTGGTATGTAATTTCATCAATCTTTTTGCCCGGTCTTATTGCACTCAGATACATTATCCTCACGCCCCTAAGCTGGATTATCCCGCCCCTTGGTCGACTTCTCTGGAAACGTGCTTCTTCTCTGACGATTGATCTGGATTATGTTCGTCCAGATAAAACCGATCGTGATGGAAAATATCTGAAACTGCAGGAGACATTTGCGGTGGGCTACGGATGGCTTGCCATAGCACTTTGGTATTATGGCTTTCTGCCAATTAAATTCTTTGCCGTATGGTATCTTGTAGTCTTTTTAGTGCTGCTTATGAATAGTATCCGCACCTTGGGCGCACATGCTTACCGTAATCCGGGGGAGGAGAAAATGACAGTAGCTGAGCAATTTTTAGATTCCGTTGATGTTCCGGGAGGTTTTTTGTCTGCTTTGTGGGCGCCCGTAGGGTTGCGATTTCATGCAACTCATCACCTGTTCCCTAATATGCCGTATCATTCGCTGGGGACAGCCTATAAACGGTTGAAAGAGAACCTGCCCAACAGTCTCCTTTATCTAGAGGCCTCGCGTCCGACTTTGTTTCATGCCATGAAAACCCTGTGGCGGGATGCGGCCAACAGCCAGAAGTAATAAGTCGTACAAATCAACCCAGATAGTGATTGATGCGGTCTATTGTTAAAATTCAAACGTTTGTTTGAATTTGGACGAAATATAGATTATATATTCTCCATAGTTTTATTGACCCATCGTTACCCTTTGGAGTAACTTTGGAGCAATGCTCTTACACACGATTAAAACACACGATTAAAACGTTTGGAAAGAAAATATCATGGAACGTGAATTTATGGAATATGATGTCGTCGTTGTTGGCGGCGGTCCTGCGGGCTTAAGTGCGGCGATCCGTTTTAAGCAGATGGCCGATGAGCAGGGTAAGGAATTCACGGTTTGTGTTTTGGAAAAAGGCTCCGAGATCGGGGCTCATATCCTGTCCGGTGCGGTAATTGACCCCATAGCCCTCGATGAACTTATACCCAACTGGAAAGAATCGGGTGCGCCATTACTCAGCCCGGTTACGGATAATGAGCATTGGATATTGAAGGAAAAAGGCAAGACCGGAATGCCGCATTTCCTGTTGCCGCCCTTGATGAGCAATAAGGGTAATTATATTGTCAGTCTGGGTAATGTTTGCCGCTGGCTGGCGGAACAGGCTGAAAATATTGGGGTCGAAATCTTCCCCGGCTTCACCGGTTCTGAAATCCTCTACCATGAGGATGGCTCAGTCAAAGGCGTGCTGACCGGAGACATGGGCGTTGCCGAGGACGGCAGTGAAAAAGATACTTATATGCCGGGTATGGAACTTCTCGGAAAATATACCTTAATCGCTGAAGGGGTGCGGGGGTCTATTGCCCAGACACTGATTAAAAAATTCAATCTGCGGGACGGTAAAGAGCCACAGACCTATGGTATTGGCATTAAGGAACTTTGGGAAGTTGCGTCGGAGAAACATAAACAAGGGACGGTTATCCATACTCAGGGCTGGCCTTTGGACAGTGATACGGTTGGCGGTGGTTTTATCTATCATCTGGAAGATAATCAAGTCGCCATCGGCTTTGTGGTCGGGCTGGATTATTCCAATCCCTATATGTCCCCCTTTGATGAAATGCAGAGATATAAAAATCATCCTGCGATCCGGCCCCTGCTGGAAGGCGGGCGGCGCATATCTTACGGGGCGCGAGCCATTAACGAAGGCGGCTTTCAGTCCATCCCGAAGCTGACCTTCCCCGGCGGCGCATTGATTGGCTGTAGTGCAGGTTTCCTCAACGTGCCGCGCATCAAGGGAACCCATAATGCAATGAAAACCGGCATGATGGCGGCAGAGGCCGCGTTCAATGCAATTTCTACAGGGCGGGAAAAGGATGAACTGACTGAGTATCCAACCGCCTTTGAGGCAAGCTGGGTCTATAAGGATTTGCACCGGGTACGTAATGCCAAACCGGCAATTCATAAGTTCGGGGCGTTTCTGGGTACGATTTACGCCGGATTTGATATGTGGATGAATAGTATTGGTCTGGGCTTCTTGCTGCCCTGGACTTTCAGTCATGATGAAGATCATAAATGCCTGAAACCTGCAAGCGAATGTACACCCATTGATTATCCAAGGCCGGACGGTGAGGTTACATTTGATAAATTGTCATCCGTATTCCTGTCCAATACAAATCATGAGGAAAATCAGCGTTGTCATCTACAATTAAAAGATGATGCCGTTCCGGTTGACGTGAACTATAATCTATATGCGGGGCCAGAAGTGCGGTTCTGTCCGGCGGGGGTCTATGAATTTATTCTTGATGATAATGGGGAAAACCCGAAGCTACAGATTAATTCCCAGAATTGTGTACATTGCAAGACTTGTGATATAAAAGACCCAACGCAAAATATTAATTGGACTGTACCAGAAGGTGGGGGCGGTCCAAATTATCCCAATATGTAGGGTATAATCATTTGGAGTTAATTTTGAAAACCAATGTAAAACGAACAATAAGTTCATTTATAATTGCCATGATCGGTCTCGTCATTTCTTCTGGTGCAGGAATGGCAAGTAATGGTCTAAAGGATCTGAAGCAGGTTCCTGATCAGCCATATGGAGAATATCTGGCCGGGTTTCATGCTGCTATTCAAAATGATTTGGTTACTGCGGCAGATTTCTATGAACAGGCTTTGGAGATTGATCCTGAAAACCGGATGATTCTGAAAAAAGCATTTACCATATTTATCGGCGATGGCAGATATGAATCCGCTCTGAAATCTGCTCATAAACTGAATGAGCTGGGTGATCCCGGCAGCATGGTTCAGATATTTCTGGTTTTGGAACAATTGAATTTAAAGGACTATGAAAAAGCCCTTTCCATATTGGATAGTATAGATAATGCAGGTGTATATGGCCTGCTAAAGCCTTTGTTTAAGTCATGGGTATTGGTGGGGCAGGGGAAATTGACCGAAGCAGAAGAAAATATGGTCAAACTTCTGGAGACTAAGGGCTTTAAGGATTTTAAGAAATTTCACGCAGGGTTACTTTTTGACCATATAGGCAAAACCCAACTGGCAGAAAAAATGTATGCGGAGTCCCTGATTGTTACGGGAGCTATGTCGTTAAGGACAATAGAGGCCTATGGCGTATTGCTGCGCCGTTTGGGTCGTCACGAAGATGCCCGGCAGCTTTTTCTGAATTATCTGGAGAAGGCGCCGGATAATGCAAGGTTAAAGCGGGTCTTGTATGATCTTGATAATGATATCAAGGCACAATCATACATAGCATCTGAAGGGGATGCTATTGCGGAGATATTTTATACTGCGGCAAACTTTCTGATGCAGGATAACATCCGCAGACCTGCTGTGGCTTATCTGCGTTTTGCCAATTATATGAAAAAGAATTTTTATGTTTCTGATTACCTGTTGGGGCAGGTTTTTGAATCAGATAAATATTATTCAGGCGCTTTGGAAAGTTATGACAGGGTCATAAAAACGCATGCTTTGTATTTTAATGCTCAACTACAAATGGCATGGGTTCTCGAAAGATCGGGTAAGCTGGATATAGCCATAGAGGCCATGAAAAACCTTACCATCAGATTTCCGGAGAAACTGGAGGTATTGGGCGCACTCGGTGATATGAGCCGCATGAATAGCCGTTTTGAAGAAGCGGGCAAATTTTATACCAAATATATTGACGGCATTGTTGAGATTAAAGAGAAACATTGGAGCATTTTTTACACGCGGGGCATTGTTTATGAACAGGCTAAAAAGTGGGAGTTAGCCGAAGCAGATTTTATCAAAGCGCTTGAACTTAGGCCTGATCAACCACAGGTTCTTAATTATCTGGCCTATAGTTGGGTGGATAAGGGGATGAATATTGAAAAGGCCACCAAAATGCTGGAGCGGGCCGCGGAACTACGTCCCTATGATGGTTATATAATAGATAGTCTGGGCTGGGCTCTTTATCGTATAGGTGATATGCCAAAGGCCGTTGAATATCTTGAAAAAGCAGTGCTGCTGCAGACCGATGACTGGGCGATTAATGACCATCTGGGCGATGCTTATTGGGCCGTGGGTCGTAAATATGAGGCCCGGTTCCAATGGCGTCATGCGCTGTCATTAAATCCTGACGAAGAGCTTATTGTGAAAATTAAAACCAAAATTAAAGATGGCAAAAAGTGATGTTATTTGCCCAGCAAGGGCAAAAATAAATCTTGACCTGCTGGTAACTGGACAGCGGGAGGATGGCTACCATCTGTTGGATAGTCTGGTTGTTTTTGCCGATTTTGGTGATGAAATATTCGTACGTCCGTCCCCGAACCTTCTTCTCAATATTACCGGCCCATTTGCGGCTGATCTTACCGCAGAACAAGATAATATCATTCTCAGGGCCGCCAGACTACTAAAGAGAAAATTTGACATTCAACAAGGCGCAGAGATAGAGCTTGTTAAAAACCTGCCGGTTTCATCCGGCATTGGGGGTGGGTCAGCAGATGCCGCGGCTGCCCTTCATGCTCTGATGGCATTATGGAATATCGATCAGGGCTCTGATTTGAGTGATTTGACCTTGTCTTTAGGTGCGGATGTCCCGGTCTGCATGGTCAGCGAAACGACGCAGATGACGGGGGTGGGAGAAAAACTGAAACCGGTAACCTTAAAATTTCCCTTATTTCTGTTATTGGTTAACCCCGGTGTTGCTGTTTCTACCGCGGATATATTCAAGGCGCGGGCAATCCGTAAGGCGAAGTTTTCAGCGGTGCGAAGGCTGCCCGATGAAATAAAGACTGTCGCTCAATTGATAGATATAATTAAACCCGGCGGCAATGATCTGGAATTTGATGCCTGTTCGGTTCAGCCTGAGATAAAAAAAGTTTTGATGCAAGTTCGCGGAGGTGATGACTGTATTGCTGCGGGTATGTCCGGTAGCGGGGCAACATGTTTTGGTATTTTTTCTAACTATGAAACGGCTAATAGATTAGCGACCAATATTTCCTGTAATTTTCCAGACTGGTGGGTTATGCTCGTCAGGGTCCGTTAAATTCATTAACCAAGTGCTTGCGCATATTGCCATTTATGCTACATTCCGAGAATATTAATTAATTGCTCTGTTGAGCTAAGTAAAAGAAAAGTGCCGGGGAAGGGTAATCTATTGAAAAAATTAATATTTACGATTTTTATGGGAATTTCCCTGCTACCTCAATCGCTTTTAGCGCAAGCGATAGACCCTTCTGTGCTGGAAGCCTTAAGAAATAAAGCAGGCGTTCAGGCTGGTAATACAACTGTTGTTTCTCCTCTGGATCAGGCCCGTAGACAGGAATTGCAGAACCGTCAGATTGAGCTTCTCGAGCAGCGAAAGAAAAATATAGCCGCGACTTCGCGGTTAGAGAAAGATTATCAAGGCAGGCTGAAATCTGAATTAACCCAATATGGTTATTCTCTTTTTGCTAATACCCTCACCACCGGCAGTGTTATGACAGGTAGTATTTCCGATAGCTATAAATTGGGGGTCGGGGATGAGTTTATTGTCACTTTTCAAGGGTCAACGTCCCAATCTTTTACCGTGAAAGCGGATCTTGAAGGACGTGTGATTATTCCTGAACTCAAGCCCGTCACCGTAACTGGTTTGAGTTACGGTGAATTTAAATCAATAATTAAAAGGCAGGTTGGAGAGAGTATTATCGGCGCGGAAGTCTATATTTCTCTAGCATCACTGAGAAATATTTCGGTTTTTGTCGCTGGAGAAGTCTTTGCTCCTGGTGTTATCCGCACGTCCAGCCTAGCAACCCCCCTTGAAATTCTGATGAATGTTGGTGGTGTGAAAAAGACAGGTTCACTCAGAAATATTTCTATTTATCGGGATGGTAAAAAGAAAGTTTTCGATATTTATGACCTGTTGAGTGGCAAAGCGAGCGGGTTTGATACCTTGAACGATGGTGATAGAATTATTGTCCCGACCATTGGGGCAACAATTGCACTTGACGGGGAAATGGTAAGGCCGGGGATTTATGAATTACCGGCGGGTGACGATAATATTTCCTATGAAGAAGCTATGACGTTGGCAGGGGGCACATTGAGGCCTTCCGGTTATGGAATGTCACAGATTAAAATCGATAAGCAGGGAAAACAGATTTTTCGTAATATATCTGCGGGGGAAAAAATTCACAGGGGCGAAGCAGTCATCGCCCATTTGATAGAAAATTCTCAAACAGGTAGAGTGGAACTTATTGGTCATGTAAAAACACCGGGTTTCAGAATATCATCCCGTGCTACAAATGTAAGCTCCCTGTTGGGGGGGCGGTTGAATTTAAAAGACAACCCTTATCTATTATTTGGCTTGATAGAGAGTGTGGAAGATAGAACTCAAACGCGTTTTTTAAAGCCCTTTAATCCGGAAAAAATATTGGCTGGAGGTAAGGATGTTGACCTGAAGGACGGAGATCGTGTGGTTTTTCTTGCCCGCGAGGATATAGCATTCCTTGTTTCTAACTTTGTCAGACAAGTGGTGGTGTCCGGAAAATATATTGTTAAACCAACTTTGCCTAATGGGGATATAAATTCGAAATATTGCAAGCCGTTGGAAAATCTGAGCAGGATTGTTTCGGATACCCAGTCTAATCGTTTTGCAACAGCTACCCGTGCGGTTTTTGTCAGAAAAGAAGTCGAAGAGGTGGTTGCGGGAAAGAAAGAAGACAGTAAGTTACAATCTTTTGCTAGTGCAGATATTGAGCAACGTGCTTTGGTGGAAATGGCAGAAAATGAGGAAGAAGAAGCGGCAGAAAAGGAAAGCCCGGCTTTTTGTCCTTCCATATATAATCAAGTGAATAATTTATTGCCTTTCATCCTTGAATATATTGTTTCTGTAGATGGCGCAATTCGCCTGCCCGGGGTTTATCCTGTAACGCATGGTACCTCTATTGCTTCTCTGTTAGCGGTCAGCGGCGGTACATCAAATGATGCAAATATGAGCAATATTGAAATTGCCAGTCTGGATACCAATTTCAATTCGGGAACAATGCAGATGAAGTGGGATTATGTCGATGCAAATCAGACAGATCTTGCAACTATTGGCATTAATCCGGGTGGTGGTATTCGGGTAGGCTCCAAGTTTTCTAACTTTGAGGCCGGTGCTGTATTGCTATCCGGGGAATTTCTGCAACCCGGTGTTTATACCATCAGGAAGGGTGAAAAACTTTCTGATCTCATTGCGCGAGCGGGCGGAATAACGGAACAGGCCTATTCTTATGGTGCTATTTTCACCCGTAAAAGAGTTAAGGAAATTCAGCGGGCGGAATTGAAAAAAACCGCAAGCCATCTTCAATCCGCCATGGTTTCGGCATCCGTAAAGCAAAGCATTGAGGCAGAATCTCTGCTGGCGGCCCAACAATTGACAAATCAGCTGGCCAATGCGGATATAATTGGGCGAGTTGTGATTGAGGCCGACCCAGTAAAACTGTCACTAAACCCGGCACTTGATACGGTTTTGGAAGCTGGTGATGCCATATATATGCCCAAAAGACCGAATTTTATAATTGCTATGGGGGATGTTCTTAACCCCGGAGCTTTGCAGTTTATTCCCGGAAAAGGCGTTCAGGAATATATTAATGAAGTGGGCAGCTATACCCGTTCGGCGGATGAAGGCCGTATTTATATAGTTTACCCAAATGGGGTTGCAAAGCCAATCAACCTGTCCTCTTGGGGAGGGGACCGCAATATAACCATACCGCCGGGAACAGCCATAGTTGTGCCGACAGATCTAAGTCCATTTACCACATTATCTTTGATGAGGGAAATTGGTGGCATTTTCCAGAATCTGGCGGTATCTGCTGCTTCCATTGCACTCCTTGTCAGAAATTAGTGGCTAGAGCCTAATGATGCGGCGCGGGACATATGGTGGCAATATCCTTCTGTCATTGGTGATGGGATGTCTGCCCTTCTTTCAATCTCAACTAATGGCAGATGACAACGCTTATTCCTTCAATAATTTTGGTGGCATTGGGCTATTGGATATGCGAACCGCCCGGTTTGCACCGGACGGTACAATTGCCGTAGGGGTGCATCATAATAGCAGGGAGACGCGGTATTTTTCAACATGGCAGGCGACCCCGTGGCTTGAAACAACACTAAGTTACACAGACGATACGGCGGACAGGCTAGGGATAGATCGTTCTCTTGATGTGAAGCTACGTTTATGGACAGAAGGTGATTACCGTCCACAATTGGCCATCGGGGTTCAAGATGCCTTGGGTACAGGAAACTTTGGTGCTGAATATATTGTAGCCAGCAAACGATATTATGATTTTGATTTCACTATGGGTTTTGCATGGGGTTATCTTGGCTCACGGGGTAGTTCGGGTAACATATTCAAGCTGTTTGGTGATCGTTTTGATGAAAGGGCGGGGACCATATCGAGCGGTGGTATTCGAACTGGCAGTTTCTTCTCCGGTGATGATATGTCATTTTTCGCCGGGGTAGAATATCATCCAAAAATCAAAGGTTTGAGTTTCAAGGTCGAATATAGTGGTGTTGATACGACTAAAATCGCAGCATTTTCCCACCTAAAGCGTAAAGCCGCCTTTAATGTTGGTGTGAATTATAAACCCACAGCATGGGCGGATGTGGCGCTTGGGTTTGGTCAGGGTGAGTATTTTGGTATTCGTCTGACGCTAAAACAGGCTCTTCATAAGGTCAGGCTTAGAAAATGGTTAAAGCAACCTGACCCTGCGCCCATAATGGTACGAGGAGAATCAGAAAACAGGGGTTCTGCACCGAGTAATAAAACGACAAAATCAGCCTATGATAAAATGGTGAGGGCAAAATTATCCCCGGTTGCGATCTCGATTGATAACCAGACTGTTACAGTCAGAAAAGAGAGCGGCCCTTTTTTCTCTGAGGTTAAAAATATTGGCAGGGCGGCCCGTATCCTTACAGGTGAAATGCCAGATAATGTAGAAGAATTAGTGGTAATTACTGAAAAAAATGGCACCAAAATTTCATGGGTGAGTATTCTCAGGCAGGATTTAGAAAAAGCAAATAATTATCAGAGCAGCCCAGAAGAAATATGGGCCAATAGCATGCTTTCACCCTACCAGAGTGAACAAACTGTGCAGAATACAGATAAAGATATATATCAGCCACAATCCGGATTGCAGCTTGACTGGGGGTTTAAACCTTATCTGCTGACGCACTTTGGTGGAAATGACGATGGACGGTTCCGGGCAGATCTTTACGCAAAATTATATGGCTCTGTGCAGGTTAACCAGAAATTGATGTTATCGGCGGAGTTAAAGCAATATATTGTCGGTGATATTGACAAAATTCCATTGGATTTAAGGCCGAATATACCAAAGGTCAGAAGCGATATTTCCCGTTATGCCCGCGAAGGCCGAACATCTTTGGAGCGCGTGCAACTTGATTATACTTCGCATATAGGCCCTGATTTATATGCCCGCTTTACCGCCGGGTTTTTAGATAGCATGTATGGTGGATTTGGCGCAGAAATTCTATATCGTCCATATCATAATGATTTTGCATTAGGTCTGGACGTGAACTGGGTCAAGCAAAGGGACTTTGATCAGTTATTTTCTTTCCGGGATTATGAAGTTTTTACCGGACACGCCACATTTTATCATGAGAATGTAAAATTTGGAATTTCCAGTAAATTGAGTGTCGGGCGCTATCTGGCAGGGGATTATGGTGCGACACTTGATGTTTCACGACGCTTTGCCAGTGGTATTCGTATCGGTGTATGGGCAACGGTCACGAGTATGTCGTCCAATCAATTTGGAGATGGTAGTTTTGATAAGGGCATATATTTAACCATGCCGCTGGAAATGCTCTGGCATAGGCCAACTCAGCAAAAAATGCGGTTTAATTTCAGGAGTCTGGGAAAAAATGGCGGACAGAAGCTGGAGAGGGGGTATGACCTCTATGATATATTTTTACCTGGTCGAATGAATATGCTTGCTGAAGATTGGCATGAACTTCTGAATTAAGTGCGTGGCGATATCTTCGGATAATCAATTGCCAGTGTAAGCGCCCGTATTAGCATGAAAATAGAATAACTCAGCCATAGGCCGTGATTATCCCATAGTGGCAGGAAGATGGCGAGCGAGCCTATGT
>DAOWHQ010000008.1:0-4590 GCA_030641355.1 Alphaproteobacteria bacterium | reverse complement strand
CGAATGATTGCCCATGCGACCCTGATCGGTCGTCCTATTACGCTGGAAATGACCCAGGAGGTTTTGCAGGAACTGCTACGCGCCAATGTGCGCCGTGTCAGTATTGATGAGATTCAGCGGCGGGTGGCGGAATATTTCAATATCCGTCTTTCCGACCTGCTGTCCTCTCGGCGCGCCCGTCAGGTGGCACGCCCCCGTCAGGTCGCCATGTATTTATCGAAACAGCTTACGGCAAAATCCCTGCCGGACATTGGCCGGAAATTTGGCGGGCGGGACCATACTACCGTCATGCATGCGGTAAAAAGGATTGATGAATTACGGATGACAGACAGCGTTCTGGAAGAAGATATTCAACATCTGGAACGTATTTTCGGCACCTGAGTTTTGTCCGTTGGCCCCTGTGGGGCGACTCGCAGCAAATCTCCCAAAAAAACCTTTGATCAAGCCGGTCAATATGCTAGTCTCTAATAAGAAATTCAGCCCCTCATTTTGGGGTTTTGCTTTCTGGGTTATGGCCTAAAAAAGTAAAATTAATAGTTAAACATATAGACGAGAATCGCGAATAAAATATGAAACTTAATATTGAACGAAGTGCGTTATTAAAATCATTGGGCCACATTCAATCTGTTGTGGAAAAACGAAACACCATCCCGATTTTATCCAATGTTTTACTGGAATGTGAGGACGGCCATTTGAATATGGCGGCAACGGATCTTGATCTGGCCATATCAGAAGCCGTAGGGGCAGAAATTAACACCGCTGGGGGCATTACCGCCCCGGCGCACACCCTCTATGATATCGTACGGAAATTGCCGGATGGTGCGCAGGTGGATCTGTCTTATGATGGCGACAGCGAGCGGTTGATCATAAGCTCTGGCCGGTCCCGCTTTACCCTGTCCTGCCTGCCACGGGAAGATTTTCCGGTCATGTCAGAAGGCGACCTGCCCCATAGTTTTGAGCTGCCTGCGGCCAACCTTAAGCGGTTAATTGATAAAACCCGTTTTGCGGTTTCTACTGAGGAAACCCGTTATTATCTGAACGGTATCTATCTGCATGTGGCGTCTGATGACGAGGGTAGCGCTGTGTTAAGGGGAGTAGCCACAGATGGTCACCGTCTGGCACGGTTTGATATGGAACAGCCCGAAGGTCTGGACGATATGCCCGGCGTGATTGTGCCGCGCAAGGCCGTGGGCGAATTGCGGAAGCTGGTGGATGAATATGAAGGCGATATCAAGGTATCACTGTCCGAGACCAAAATCCGCTTTACCTTTGCCGATATTGTGCTGACCTCCAAATTAATTGATGGAACTTTCCCCGACTATAGTCGGGTGATCCCTGAGGGTAATGATAAAATAATGGAAATTGACAGCGGCAAATTTGCCGAAGCTGTTGATCGTGTTTCAACCATTTCCACGGAAAAAACCCGCTCCATTAAATTATCTATGAGTGCCGGAAATCTGGAGCTGTCCGTTAATAGCCCTGAACATGGTACAGCGCGGGAAGAATTGGGCGCTACCTATAGCGCGGATGATATGGAAATTGGATTTAATTCCCGTTACCTTCTGGATATCCTGAGCCAGATCGAAGGCGATCTTGTTCAGGTGGTGTTGGCGGATTCCACCGCACCGACAATCCTGAGAGATTTGACCGACGATGGCGCGCTCTATGTCTTGATGCCGATGCGCGTTTAAGGATCTGCCCTGACACAGCTCAAAAAAATAAAGCCCCATGATCTGTCTAATGATCATATGGCGTCTGTCTCGATTCTGGACCCGAAAGTAAAGATGACATCTTTTCGGGTGCCGGATCTTTATGTGGGACGCCTGCATCTGACTGATTTCAGGTCATACAGACAAGCGACTATGGAGCCACAGGCGCGTTCTGTTGTGCTTACTGGGCCAAATGGGGCCGGAAAAACCAATATTCTTGAAGCTCTGTCCTTTTTGTCATCGGGCCGCGGTCTGCGCAGTTGTAAGTTATCGGATGTGAGCCGCATGGCAGACCGGCGGCATAACTGGGCCGTGGCGGCGCGTCTGGAAACGCCGGATGGTACCATGGACCTCGGTACGGGCCTGATGGATGCGGACACGAGCGAAGCGGGGCAGAGAGACAAACGTATTGTCCGTATTGACGGCGAAAATAGTGCCAGTTCGGCAGTGTTTGATGATATTTTACAGGTGGCATGGCTGACACCACAGATGGATCGCCTGTTTATTGAGGCACCTTCGGGCCGCCGTAAGTTTCTTGACCGGATTGTGGCGAATTTTCATGCCTCTCATATGCGCGAGGTCAATGCTTACGAACGGGTGATGCGGGAACGTAACCGGCTTCTGGCTGAGGGCGGTGACGGGTCATGGCTTGATGCTTTGGAAGTCCGTATGGCGGAACATGGTGTTGCGGTGGCGGCGGCAAGGCTGGATGCATTGGAAAGACTGGCGGGGGCCATTGAAAAATCGACTTCATGTTTCCCGCGGGCATTGCTGGCGGTGGAGGGTCTGCTGGAACAGGGCCTCACCGATGGCCCCGCATTGGCGGTGGAAGACGGGTTCCGCCGGGTTTTAAGAGATAACCGTAATATGGACAGCCGTGGCGGCCGGGCCAGTGCCGGGCCACATAAGACTGACCTGTTGGTGACCCATAAGGACAAGGCCATGCCTGCCGCACTCTGCTCTACCGGCGAACAGAAGGCCCTTTTGATCGGGATTACGCTGGCAAGTGCGCGGATTACGGCGACGGCCTTTGGCGCAGCGCCGATCCTGCTTCTGGATGAAGTAGTGGCGCATCTGGATAAAACCAGACGGGCGTCTTTATTTGATGAACTGGCTGCTTTGGGTAGTCAGGTCTGGCTCACGGGTACGGACCGAATTTTATTTGAAGAGCTTGGCGATCGGGTTAGCTATTACCGGGTCGACAATAATATTGTAACACAAGAATGAACAGTGATTATTAAGGGACAGCATTATGTCTGACGAAACACAGATGAAAGATGCCAGCGAAGGCGCAGAAGAATATGGCGCAGATTCCATTAAGGTTCTGAAGGGCCTTGACGCGGTGCGCAAACGCCCAGGAATGTATATTGGCGATACCGAAGATGGCTCCGGCCTGCACCATATGGTGTTTGAGGTTTCGGATAATGCCATTGACGAATCTCTGGCGGGATATTGTGATCTTGTTCTGGTATCTCTGAACCCAGACGGTTCCATTTCCGTTACCGATAATGGCCGTGGGATTCCAGTGGATATTCATGAGGAAGAAGGGGTTTCGGCAGCAAATGTCATCATGACACAGCTGCATGCGGGCGGAAAATTTGACAGCAACAGCTATAAAATTTCCGGCGGGCTGCACGGCGTGGGTGTATCAGTGGTTAATGCCCTGTCCGATTATCTTGAGCTGAGAATCTGGCGCAATGACAAAGAACATTTCATGCGCTTTGAAGGTGGGGACGCGGTGGAAGACCTTGTGGTCACGGGCGATGCGGTCGGCAAAACCGGCACCGAGGTTACTTTCCTGCCCGCGACCTCAACCTTTGGGAATATTGATTTTGATTTTGATAAGCTTGTTCACCGTTTTCGGGAACTGGCGTTTCTAAACAGCGGCGTGCGTATAAAAATTCAGGATAACCGCCATGCAGAAAAACAAGAAATCGAGCTTTATTATGAAGGCGGAATTACGGCTTACGTACAATATCTTGACCGCAGCAAGTCCGCATTGATACCGGAATCGATCACCATCAGCGGCGAAAAAGATGACATTATTTTTGAATGTGCGCTGCAATGGAATGATAGCTATCATGAAAATGTCATGTGCTTCACCAATAATATTCCCCAACGTGATGGTGGCTCCCATCTGGCGGGTTTTCGCGCATCCCTGACCCGTACTATTAACAATTATGCTAACGAAACCGGCATAGCCAAACGGGAAAAAGTCTCCATCAGCGGTGATGACAGTCGCGAGGGGCTGACCTGCGTCTTGTCTGTGAAAGTGCCGGACCCCAAATTCTCGTCCCAGACTAAGGATAAACTGGTATCTTCCGAAGTGCGCCCCGTAGTGGAAAGCCTGCTTAATGAGAAGCTCAGAGAATGGTTTGAGGAACATCCCGCAGAAGCCCGAACCATCATCGGAAAAATTGTAGAAGCCGCCGCCGCGCGGGAAGCAGCACGCAAAGCCCGTGAGCTAACCCGGCGCAAAGGGGCACTGGATATATCATCCCTGCCGGGAAAACTTGCCGATTGTCAGGAACGTGATCCGGCGAAATCAGAATTATTCCTCGTGGAAGGGGACTCAGCTGGCGGCTCTGCTAAACAGGGACGTTCGCGGAAAAATCAGGCTATTTTGCCCCTTAAGGGTAAAATTCTCAATGTGGAACGGGCAAGGTTCGACCGGATGCTTGGCTCACAGGAAATTGGAACGCTGATCACCGCTATGGGAACAAGCATCGGGCGCGAGGATTTTGATATTGAGAAGCTGCGCTCTCATAAGATCATCATCATGACCGATGTGGACGTGGACGGGGCGCATATCTGCACCCTGTTGCCGACCTTCTTTTACCGTGAAAGGCCCGAACTGATAGAACGGGGCCATCGCTATATT
>DAOWHQ010000087.1:0-2062 GCA_030641355.1 Alphaproteobacteria bacterium | reverse complement strand
ATTCTGCCCGATGGCTGAGCTTTTGTTCATCCTATGTTTAGAGTGATGCCATTATAGTGCCAAAATAGTTCTGATAATAAGCAAGGTGCAAAATGAATTTTTTTTCTTATATGATGATGGTGGGCTTTCTTTTATTTAGCCTTTCCGGATGCTTCGGACCGCAATATAAAACTGTTTATAATTTCTCACCGCCAGAAGACCCGCAGGGAAGAATGTGTGTTAACAGTTGCCTCGACAGCAAGATATATTGCGAACGATCAGGGCAGCAAGTGCGTATTCAGCAAAAAAAGATGTGCCTGCGAGAGGAAAAAGCCCGTGCCGAAATGAAATACGAAGATTACCTGCAAAAAATGGCACAAAAAAGCGAAAAGGCTGACAAAAGCTATTATAATTTTTATAGCAAATATAGCTGCAACTATATTAATGAGGGGCCATATGACCCTACCTGTGAAGAAAATTACCGAGCCTGTTATCAAAATTGTGGGGGGCAGGTGCAATCACATACCTATTGTGTCTCAAATTGTGAAGAAACAACCGCAAAGTAAATGATTTTTATTTGGCGATTTTTGCCAGATAGTTCCGTAGCATCTGTTCCGCACTGGCTTTTGTCATACCGGCCTGCTTGGCAAGCGTAATGGCGGCTTCGGTTTCATAGTCATGGTCCCGGATCATATGCGCCGCTAACCATGCTGCGATTCGGTTGCCGCTGGAACAATGGAACAGAATTTTCTTGTCTTTATTTGCCACGACCACGGCTAGGATATCGATCACGGCCGCTTCCTGCATTTCGCCATTTTTGAGCAGCGGTACATTGTAATAGGCCATGCCATTTTTCTCGACCAGGGTTTTTTCATCGAACCTCACCTCGTCACGCCCGCGAATATTAATTACCACCTCAAAGCCTTTGGCACTCAGGCCCGCGATAGTCGCCTGATCCGGCTGTCCGGCCATATATAACCAGTCATTTAGGGATGTCACACCGGTTAAGGTTCCGATCACAGGCTCTTTTTTCACCTTGAAGGTCGCTTCATCGGCACAGGCGGTTAGGGTCAGTGCTAAAATGAATGCCATAATGAATGAGGGGGCGAGCAGTGTTTTCTTAAGCATGATAATTCCTTAATTGTTGAACATTGACACAATAACCCCTTAAGCCGAAGTTTGACAGCATGAAAAATTGATGTAATTTATGATTTTTTTAACATAGTTTATGTTAAGATCAGCAGATGTTAATTTAATGAAGTTGAAAAGGTCAAACTTTGAATATTTCCACAGAAAAAAATAGTGAGTATGCCGAAAGTCTGGATGAGCGGTTAAAACAACTGGCACTGCATTGTCAAAAATTCAAAGGTGCCATTCTGAGCCGTAGCCTATTTCAGCTGATTTCAACATTATTGTTATTGTCGCTAAGTATGTTTGTCATCATAGCCACTTATGAAAATCAATTCTGGATAACAGCTTTGTTGATAGCACCTACGGCTGGTTTGGTGGTGCGGTTGTTTATTTTTCAGCATGATTGCGGCCATCAGTCGTTTTTCAAAACCCGCAAATGGAATGATCGGATTGGCCGTGCCTTGAGCATTTTCACCCTGACGCCCTATGGCTACTGGCGCGAATCCCATAACACCCATCATGCTACCTCCGGTAATCTGTCCAAAAGGGGTATCGGTGATATTGATACCCTGACGGTGAAGGAATATTTATCACGTACATGGCTAAAGAGACTGTCTTACCGTATCTATCGCCATCCTATCCTGCTGCTTTTGATCGGCGCACCGGTTATGGTCTTTATCCTGCAAAGATTCCCCGTTGGTCAACCCGCCCCCTTCCGTAAAATATGGAAGAGCATTATGGGGCTGAATGTGGCAATCGCGGTTGTTTTTAGCACCATAATCTATTTTATCGGGCTTGATTTCTTCCTGATGGTTTATGTGCCAATCGTCTGTATTTCCGCATGGGTGGGCGGCTGGATGTTTTTTATCCAGCATCAGTTCGAGAATACCTTTTGGGAACATGCAAAGGGTTGGAACTTTAACAAAGCCGCCATGCTCGGCAGCACATATTT